>CAXSEX010000025.1:0-19877 GCA_964236415.1 uncultured Acetobacteraceae bacterium
CTCGCCCAAGCCGGGGCAAGCGTCCTGGTCCTGGAAGCGGGCGGGGATGACGAGGCCGCGGGCGCCAAGGTGGATGATCCCGCGGTCTGGTTCACCAACATCACCGGCGCGCTCGACTGGGCGTACCCCACCGTGCCCACGCCCTCCTTGAACGGCCGGTCGATCCCGATCAGCGCCGGGCGCGTGCTCGGGGGCGGCACAAGCGTCAACGCCTCGCTCTGGGTCCATGGCGTCGCGCAGGACTACGACGCCTGGGCGTACAGCGGCTGCACCGGCTGGGGCTATGCGGACGTGCTGCCGGTGCTCAAGGAGCTGGAGAACTGGGCCGGCGGCGCCAACGAGTGGCGCGGCGCGGGCGGCCCCATGGACGTTTGCCTGCCCGCGCACCCCCACCCCACCGCCGTCGCGTGGCTCGAAGCGTCGCGCGACATGGGAATCCCGGTGCTGCCCGACATGAACGCGCCCATGCGCGAAGGGGCGGGCTACACCAACATGACGATCCGGCCGGACGGGTCGCGCGCCAGCGCGTCGCGCGCTTACCTGCGGCCTGCGCTCGGGCTGCCGAACCTCACGTTGCTGACGGGGACGCAGGTTGTCGCGCTCACGATGGACGGCATGCGGTGCAGCGGCGTGCGCATGGTGGACGGCGACGCGCAGCGCGTGGTCGGCGCGACCAAGGAGGTCATCGTGGCCGCCGGCGGCGTGGGCAGCGCCAAGCTGCTGATGCTGTCCGGCATCGGCAGCGCGGACGCGCTCCGCAAGCTCGGGATCGCCGCCGTGGCCGATCTGCCCGGCGTCGGCGAGAACTACCAGGACCATCCGCTGCTGGAAGGCGTGATCTTCCGCTACAAGGGCACGATGCCGCCCCGCAGCGCCGGCAGCAACGCGGTGGAGGCGACGAGCTTCATCCGCAGCACGCCCGACCGGACCGGCCCCGACCTGCAACCGGTGCTGATCCAGCTTCCCGTCCTGACGCCGGCCTTGGCGAAGATGCATGGGGCGATGCCGCCCGATGCGTTCACGATCGCCCCGGGCCTGGTCCGGCCGTCGTCACGCGGCACGGTCAAGCTGGCGGGCGCGGACTGGCGTGCGGCCCCCTTGCTCGACTCTGGCTTCCTGTCCACCGATGCCGACCTTGCCGCCACGGTCCGCTGCATCGAGCACTGCCGCGAGCTTGGCCGCCAAAAGGCGTTCGCCGAGATCACCAACGGCGAGCTGGTGCCCGGCAAGCCGCTGACGCAGGCCGAGCTTGCGGACTTTGCCCGGAACTCGGCCACCAGCTACTTCCATCCGGTCGGCACGTGCAAGATGGGGACCGACGCGCTCGCCGTCGTCGATCCCACCCTGCGCGTCCACGGCGTCCAGGGGCTGCGCGTGTGCGACAGCTCGGTGATGCCGACGATCGTCACCGGCAACACGAACGCCGCGTCGCAGATGATCGGCGCCAAGGCCGTCCGGATGATCCTCGCGTCCGCTTGACGTGCGCCGGGCGCCGCCACGGCGGCTCCGCACGGCAGGAGAACGGGCGGCCTCTGGCCCGCTGCCGAGAGCGGGCTTATCCACGGTTTCATCGCCGGCGTGCGCAACGCCGGGTTGAGCGGCGTGACGTGGGCAGCGATGCCGGCATGCTGGGCCGGCAAGCCGGGACCGCTGTAGCCGTTGCGGCGTTGAACGCGCCGACGCTCCTCCCCTCGCTCCATCGGCGTCCCACGGCTTTCATGCGCTCGCGAACCACCGGCGGCCACCGCCGAAGCGGTCTTCTTCAATAAGAAAACAAATACTGCCCCTTGTGGCTTTATCGTAAGATATGCTTATTTTAACGACGATAAGACTCGCTGTATGGGTGTTCTGGTGGAAATCGATCTCCGTCCGTTTCTTCTGAATTCCCCTCTCTCGCCGCCGAAATTGCGGAAGCGGCGCCTGCGCTCAAGCCTCCTGCCGATTGCCGACGACCTGTTGGCGGCATGGGATTGTGTCACGGTGATGGGCGCTGGCTATGGTTGCGCGGCGCTTTACCAAACGGTCATGCCAGTCGGCGACTTCGGCCCCGAATTCACGAAGATCGCCAGCGCGGCCTCGCTGGTCGGTGCCTGCATCGCCCCGTTCACCATGCGCCAGCGCATCAGTTCGGCCCGGGAGCGGACGGACGGCACCGGCCATCTCGTCGCGCTTGCCGTCGCCAAGGCTTTTTGGCTGATGACGATCGTCCTGGCCCTGGGCTTCCTCACCCGGGCGGTGGACTTGCTGCCGCGTTTGTGGATGGTCGGGTGGTTCCTATCGGTCGCGACCTGCGCGATCATTGGCCGCCTCGCGTTGCTCGGGATGCTCCATCGTCTTGAGGCCTCCGGCGTCTTGCGCCAGAACATCGCCGTCGTCGGGAGAACAAAGCTGGCGGCGGAACTGATCGCGCGTCTCAGCGCCTCCCGCTCCAGCACCTTCGACATCCTCGGCGTCTTCGATGACGTGGCCGCACCCGCCTTACCTGGCGCGCCGTCCGCGACGGGGTCGCTGCACGACCTTGTGCGGTTGTGCAAGGACGGATCGGTGGACCGGGTCATCCTCGCGCTTGACGGGGCCGACCCCAATCGAGTGCTGGACGTGGTGCGCGACCTGAAGGCGGTTGATACCGAGGTCGTCCTGTATCTGCCGCAAATCGGCTTTGGCGTTTCAATCGTCGAAGTCACTCGGTTCGTGGGATTGTCCCTGCTGCTGCTGGTGCCTCAGCCGATCCGGCAATGGGGCGTCATCTTCAAGCAGGTCGAGGACAAGCTGCTCGGGTCCCTGCTGCTGCTGGCGGCGATCCCGGCCTTTGTGCTCATCGCCGCCGCCATCCGCCTTGAAACGCCCGGCCCGGTGTTGTTCCGGCAGCGGCGGCATGGCTGGAACAACACCGAATTCGACGTTCTCAAGTTTCGGACCATGACTTGGGAGGGCCAGTCGCAAGCGAGCGGCGCGTGCCAGACATCGCGCAGTGACCGCCGGGTCACTCGGGTCGGCGCCTTCCTGCGCCGAACCAGCCTGGATGAGTTGCCGCAGTTGCTGAACGTGCTCAGCGGCGAGATGTCGCTCGTGGGACCGCGGCCCCATCCAGTGGTGATGCGCACGGAAAGCCTGCTCGGCAGTGAGATCGTCGCCGAGTATGCGCATCGCCACCGCGTGCGGCCGGGCATGACCGGCTGGGCACAAGTTAACGGGCACCGCGGTGCGACCGACACCACCGAGCAGATCCGCAAGCGCGTCGAATTCGACATCTACTACATTGAAAACTGGTCAGTTTTCTTTGACTTGAAAATTCTTCTCTTGACGCCGTTGAGGCTTTTGCTGGACCGGGGAAACGCATTCTGATCTGTGAGCCAGCCCGGGCGCTGTAGCGCGCGTTGGCCAGGAAGCTCTCCAGGGTGGATCAATCGGCGTCGTTATGCGATGTCCGGCCAACTGCGAGGGCCGGCGGGGGTGGCAGCCGTTCGCTCCAGTTCGATTCGCACGCGTGCGGCGCCACACATCACGCCGTCGCATGCCGTCGCCAGCGCCTGCACCGTCTCCGGCGAACCCTCGCTGGCGGCAACATCGAGTGCGTGCAGGAATGCGGCAACTTCGCCTAAGGTTCGATGCTGTAGAGCCTCGTCAATCACTGGCAGGGGAGCGCGCGGCGCCTTGGCCGGCGTCCAATTGGTTCGTGGGCGCGGTGTCGGCCGAAGTTGGGCGCCAGTACTGGACACTGCATCCAGCTCTCTTTCCGGAGCAGCCGAACGGCTGATGACGTAGCGAATTGCCGGACCGGTGCATCCATAGTCGCGAGCGATGCGTGTCAGTGACTCGCCGTTCTGGTGACGGGCCACGATGGCTGGCCACTCACCAGCGTTTATCTTTCCCTTCTGCCGTACGTTCTGCTTATTCAAAGCGAGTCCCTTTGCTTATTCAAAGCAAGTCCACCAGAGTAAGAGATGCCCAAGCTCTGCGAAAGGCGATTCGATTTCACGGTCGCTTGATTGACAATGCCGAGAACTTTCAATTCAATCGGGGTATTGCAGCATAAGTCAGGTGAACATGACGCTTTGAGGCTTTCTTACAAGCCACAAGCCGCTGCCTGTTTTGCCCACATGCAACGCCTGCTATTTGCCTAAGACGGGATCGACAACCTGCGCGGCCGTGCCCGCACGTGCCCGTCACCGCGTCCATTACATGGCCGTCAGCACGCCCAGCCCAAACCACTGGCCGCAGGGCTGATGATCGCTGCCGGGAAGCGATGCCCAGCGCCGCCGGCGTGAACTGGCGTCCTGGCCGGTCATGTAACCCAGCTTACCTCCGCAACCCGGCTGGGCGCCAACCTTTCGGCGGCGCGACGTGGAGGCACCCCCCGGTCAGCGTCCGTGCACCATCAAGCCCGGCGGCAGGGTGGACAGCAAGACCTCGAAATATGGGATCGTGCGCCGCAGCCCCTCCGTCAGCGAGACGGCCGGCTCCCAGCCGAGCTTCGCCTTGGCCTGCGCGATGTCCGGGCGGCGCTGCTTGGGGTCGTCCTCCGGCAACGGGCGATGGATGATGCGGGACTGCGATCCCGTGAGGTCGATGACCTTTTGCGCCAGTTCCAGGATGGTGAACTCACCGGGGTTGCCGAGATTCACCGGCCCGGCGATCTCGGCCGGGCTGTCCATCAGCTTGATGAAGCCGTCGATCAGGTCATCCACGTAGCAGAAGGAGCGGGTCTGCTGCCCTTCCCCGAACACCGTGATGTCCTGGTTGGTCAGCGCCTGCACGATGAAGCTCGACACCACGCGGCCGTCCCGCGGGTGGGTGCGGGGTCCGTAGGTGTTGAAGATGCGCGCCACCTTGATCTTGAGCCGGTGCTGGCGGCGGTAGTCGAAGAACAGCGTCTCGGCGCAGCGCTTGCCCTCGTCGTAGCACGAGCGCGAGCCGATGGGGTTGACGTTGCCCCAGTATTCCTCGGTCTGCGGATGCACCGAAGGGTCGCCATACACCTCGTTGGTGGACGCCTGGAAGATCTTGGCGCCGGTCCGCTTGGCCAGGCCAAGCATGTTGATGGCGCCGATCACGCTGGTCTTGGTGGTTTGCACGGGGTCGCGCTGGTAGTGGATCGGCGAGGCCGGGCAGGCGAGGTTGTAGATCTCGTCCACCTCGACGAACAGCGGGAAGGTCACGTCGTGGCGCATCAGCTCGAAGTTGCGGTTGTCGTGCAGGTGCGCAATGTTGCGCGGCGTTCCCGTGAAGAAGTTGTCGACGCACAGCACATGGCACCCGGCGTCCAGCAGGCGTTCGCAAAGATGGGAGCCCAGAAAGCCGGCACCGCCCGTCACGAGGACACGACGCTCCAGATGCATCATAAAGCTCCTGAGTATCAAGCTTGACCTATATAGCCAGGCAGCAACACGGTAAAGCGATGTTATTGCCTTCTTGTTCAAAGCGATAGCATGCCGCCCGGGTGGGTGCTGGATGGACCCCGTGTCCATCGAGCGTTCGTGGCGCAGCCTGAAGCGCGAGTACGTCCACCTGCACGCACTTGAGACCGGCTTGGATCTGCGCGCCGGGCTTTCGCGGCGGATCAGCTACTGCAACGCCCGGCGGCCTCGCTTCCCTTGGCCGGGCGCACGCCTGACGGAGCCTGCGGGGCAAGCGAGGTGGGCGTTGTGGAATTGGCGGCCTGACAACAACCAGGGCCGAGCTTAGACAGGCCGCCAAACTGTCCAACGGGATGGGGCCACCTCATTTGTCACTGAAATGACTCTGTCCGGTCACGCTACTTGCGGCGTTAGGCAGGGATAAGCAGCCGATGAGCCAGCCCCCCCCCGCTGTCCAGGTCAGCGCCTTGACCAAAGCGTTCCGTGGACGCCGCGCGCTGGACGTGCCGGCCTTGTCGGTCGGCGCCGGGGAGATGGTGGCGCTGATCGGCGCGTCCGGCTCGGGCAAGAGCACGCTGCTGCGGCACATGGCCGGGCTGACGCTGGGCGACGCCGGAGAGGTCCGGGTGCACGGCCGGACGGTCCAGGCGCGCGGGCGGTTGTCGCGCGACGTGCGGCGGGTGCGGGCCGGGGTGGGCGTGGTGTTCCAGCAGTTCAACCTGGTCGGCCGCCTGCCGGTGCTGACCAACGTGCTGGTGGGCAGCCTGTCGCGACTGCCGGTGTGGCGCACCGTGCCGGGCTGGTTCCCGGACGCGGAACGGGAGCGCGCCATGGCGGCGCTGCGCCGGGTCGGCATCGGCGATCTGTCGGCACAGCGCGCCAGCACCCTGTCCGGCGGGCAGCAGCAGCGCGCTGCCATCGCGCGGACCCTGGTGCAGGGCGCGCAGGTGATCCTGGCAGACGAGCCGATCGCCTCGCTCGACCCCGAAAGCAGCCGCCGGGTGATGGAAACGCTGGCGGAGCTGAACCGGACGGACGGCATCACGGTTGTCGTGTCGCTGCACCAGGTGGACGTGGCGGTGCGGCATTGCCGCCGCGTGGTGGCGCTGCGGGCCGGACGGGTCGTGTTCGACGGCACGCCGGCGGCGCTGACGTCCTCCGTGCTGGCCGCCGTTTACGGCGACGCCGCGCCGGCGCTGGACATTGCCGCACCCGGGCCACCGAAGCCCGAAGCACCGAAGGAGCATTCCATGCTGACATTCACCCGGCGCGTCGCCTTGGCCGCGCTTCTGGCGGCGCCGTCCGCGGCTCCCGCCCGCGCGCAGGCGCCCGACCTCAATTTCGGGATCATCTCCACGGAAGGCACGCAGAACCTGCGCGCCCAATGGGCCCCGTTCCTGGAAGACATGCAGCGCGCCGTGGGGGTGAAGGTCAATGGCTTCTATCCCAGCGACTACGCCGGGGTGATCGAGGCCATGCGCTTCAACAAGGTGCAGATCGCCTGGTACGGCAACGCCAGCGCCATCCAGGCCGTGGACCGGGCGGAGGGCGAGGTGTTCGCGCAGAAAACCTACGCCGACGGGACCAAGGGCTACTACAGCCTGCTGATCGTCAACAAGGACAGCCCCTACCAGTCGCTGGCCGACCTGCTGCGCGCGCCGCCGGGCACGCTGAACCTCGGCAACGGCGACCCGAACAGCACCAGCGGCTTCCTGGTCCCGTCCTACTACGCCTGGGCCAAGAACGGCGTGGACGTGCGGCGCTTCTTCAAGAACGTCGTCAGCGCCAACCACGAAACCAACCTGCTGGCCGTCGCCAACAAGCAGGTGGACGTGGCGACCAACAATTCCGAGGACCTCGCCCGCTTCGGCAAGTCGCAGCCCGCCCGCGCCGCCGTCATCCGCGAAATCTGGCGCAGCCCGATCATCCCCGCCGACCCCATCGTGTGGCGCCGCGACCTGGACCCGGCGCTGAAGGCCAAGGTGCGCGACTTCTTCTTGACTTACGGCACCGAGCGCCCCGGCGCGGACGTGGCGCATGAGCGCAAGGTGCTGGCCGACCTCGGAGGCTGGGGCAGCTTCGTCGCCAGCAGCAACGCCCAGCTCCTGCCGTTGCGCCAGGTCGCGGCGTTCCGGGAGAAGCTGGCCGCGGAGGCGAACACGACCCTGTCCGCCGACGAGAAGGCCAAGAAGATCGCGGAGATCGACGACCGGCTCAAGGCGCTGGACACCGAGATGGCCAAGGCCGGCAGCTAGATTGGCCGCCCTTGCCGCAAGCACCCTGAGCGCCCGGAAGCCCGGGCTGCTGCGCTTGGGCGCCTACGCCGCCATCGCCGCGGTGCTGGCCTGGTCGTACGAGGGCGCCGGCATCAAGCCGATGGATCTGGTGCGGGACAGCGGCAACATCGCAACCCTGGCGCGCGACTTCTTCCCGCCCGACTTCAGCCTGTGGCGGGACTACGTGCAGGAGATGGTGCTGACGGTGCAGATCGCGATCTGGGGCACCGGGCTTGCCATGCTGTTCGCGGTGCCGTTCGGGCTGATGTGCGCCGGCAACGTCGCGCCTTGGTGGGTCGCGCAGCCGACCCGGCGGCTGATGGACCTGTTCCGCAGCATAAACGAGCTGGTGTTCGCCATGCTGTTCGTCGTGGCGGTCGGCCTGGGGCCATTCGCCGGCGTGCTGGCGCTGTGGGTCCACACGACGGGCATCCTGGCCAAGCTGTTCGCCGAGGCGGTGGAGGCGATCGACCCGCACCCTGTGGAGGGCGTGCGCGCCACGGGCGCCCGGGGCATCGAGGAGATCGCCTACGGCGTGATCCCGCAGGTCATGCCGTCCTGGATCAGCTTCTCGCTTTACCGGTTCGAGAGCAACGTCCGCTCGGCATCCGTGATCGGGCTGGTGGGCGCGGGCGGCATCGGGCAGCTGCTGTGGGAGATCATCCGGGCCTTCGAGTTCCGGCAAACCTGCGCCATCATGCTGATCATCGTCGCGGCGGTGTCGCTGATCGACAGCGCCAGCCAGGCGCTGCGGCGGGCGTTCATCTAGCCCGGCTTCGGCTGCCACGCAGCGTGGCAGGGGTCATGGGCGGCGTCCGCCCATGACCCCGATCCATGCTCTTGCGGGGTTCCAGCGTGCTGGGTTGGATCATCCGACCAGGCCAGCGGTCAAGGCGCCGGGCAGGGCTTTGCCGCGCCGTCGCGCGTGGTGCATGAACTGGAAACGGCCGAGATAAAGCGGCAGCCTGTCCTGCAAGATGCCCCCGTGTTGACATGGATTTCGCGGAAGCCGTCGCTGCCCCCCCCGCCGCGTGCGTGTCCACCTCGGTCGCGCGGCGCTTGCACCGTATGCGCGCAGCCCATCGCCGACCACCTGTTTTCACCGGCTGGGCGCCAATCTGACAGCGCCAAAACGACGATTTCACCAAAAACAGATGAACTGAATAGAACGCGAATACCCGCGACCATAATCTTGTCTACGAACCGGACGTGGATGCATTAAGCAAACAGGGGTGCCTGGGCGTAAGATGGTATCAGCTTAGTCAATGGCACAATGGCATGCCAGTATGTATCTGGCACAATGCCAATACCTTAAATATTCTATGAAACTTTGCAAATGGACTGCCGCTTGCAACCTACGCGACGGCGGACCTTCCACGGAGCGGAGAAGATGCCCCAGACAAGCCTCGCCGAGTATGTGGGTGCCTTGGACAAGGCGGGGCTGCTGACCCGCCACGCCGACGAGAAGCGGGTGGATGAGCTGCCCGCGCTGATGGAGGCCAACCCCGACACCGCGATCCTGGTGGAGCGCGTCCGGGACTGCGAGTTCCCGTTCTTTGCCAACGGCTACGGCGTCCGGCCGATGTACGCGCTTTCGCTGGACTGCGGCGAAACCAAGGTCGGCCTGGAGATCGCGCGCCGTTCCGAGCTGCGCTTCAAGCCGACGACATCGACCTCACCACGCAGGCCGGGCTGCAATCCTGGTTCACCCCGTACGTCGAGGGCCAAGTCAGCGAGGGCCACGAGGTCACGATGTCGTTCAGCGGCCGGGAGCCGTTCCGCTGGCGCATGTCGGCGTTCAAGCCGGCCACGCACGTGCATTGGGAATGCCTGGAAGGCCCCGGCTCCGCGAAGGGTCGGCGTGCCGGGGCAAGGCCGGCGGTCGGCCGGTCGGCGAGGCGGCTGTGGCCTCCGTGCTGTCCAAGCAGGCTGAAGGGGGCAACTGCCCGCCGCGGGACTGCCGGCGTGAGCTGAGAGGCAGCCGTCAAGCGAGCGCCTGGTCTTGAAACCTTGCGGGGGTTGGATGGAACTGCGGCACATCAGGTATTTCGTTGCCGTCGCGGAGGAGCAGCACTTCACGCGCGCCGCAGCGCGGCTTGGCATCGGGCAGCCGCCGCTGAGCCAGCAGATCAAGGACCTTGAGGCGGAGCTTGGAACCGCGCTGCTGCGCAGGGTTCCGCACGGTGCGGAGCTGACCGGGACCGGCAAGGTGTTTCTTGAGGAATGCCGCCGCACCCTTGCCGCCTCGGAGAACGCGGCCATCGCCGTCCGCCGGGCGGTGCGCGGAGAGCTTGGCCGGTTGAGCCTGGGCTTCACAAGCTCGGCCCACTTCAATGCCGTCGTGCCGTCCACCATCCGCGAATTCGGCCGGCACTACCCCGCCGCGGAGTTGCGGCTGGAGGAGGACAACACGCACGAGCTCCTTGAGGCGCTGATGCTCGGCACGCTTGACGTCGCCTTCACGCATTCCGGGGCACAGGACGACACGAGGCTCAACGTCATCCCGGTCAAGGTCGAACCCCTGGTTGCGGTCCTGCCCCTGGCCCACCGCTGCTCCGGCGATGCGGCTGTGCGGCTTGCCGACTTGGCCGGCGACGAGTTCATCATGAAGCGGCGCAGTGTCGGGCCGGAACTCCACAGGGTGGTGTTCGAGGCCTGCCGCAGCGCGGGCTTCGAGCCGAAGCTGGGCCGCGAAGCGCCGCAGCTTGCAACAGTGGTCAGCTTCGTCGCCGCCGAGCTGGGGGTCGCGCTCGTGCCGGCCAGCATGCAGCAGGTCAGGGCCGCTGGCGTGGCCTACCTGCCGATGGAGGACGTGCAGGCGTCCATAAAGCTCTGCCTGGTCTGGCGCCGCCATGAAGCATCGAAGGTGGTCCAGAACTTCGTGTCCCTCGTGAGAAGTGCCTCATGGCAAGGCACCCCGGCGGCGCATCCTTGCGCGGGCACGTAGGAACGTCGCCTGGCATCGCGAGAAGCGACTGCCAGCCATGAAGGTCCGGTTTCACGCGAACACAGGAGGTCGCCAATGCCAGATGCCCAGTCAGCCCCTTCGCCGGAGGCGGTTTCCCGCAACCCGGCCACCGGCGAGGTCATCGAGCGTTTTCCCTTCCAATCCGAATGGGAGGTCGAGCAGCTGCTGAGCGGGGCGCAAGATGCGTTCCGGGCATGGCGGACGGTGCCGATTGGGGAGCGCGCCGGCATCTACTCCAAGCTCTCGCAAGTCCTCCTGGCCCGGAAGTATCAGATCGCGCCGGTCATCACGGCCGAGATGGGCAAGCTCCTGAAGGAGGCCGTGTCCGAAGTCGAGAAGTGCGCCGCCACGGCCCAATGGTTCGCGGAGCACGGGCCTGGCTTGCTGGCCGACGAGCCGGTGGAGGTGGAGGGTGGCGACCGGGTCTACGTGTCCTACCTGCCGCTCGGCCCCATCCTGGGCATCATGCCCTGGAACTTCCCCTTGTGGCAGGCCATCCGCGCGTGCGTGCCGATCATGCTGTCGGGCAACGGCTTCATCCTGAAGCCGGCCCCGAACACGATGCGCTGCGGCTACCTGCTGCAGGACGCCTGGGCCGCGGCCGGCCTGCCGCAGGGGCTGTTCGGCATCCTCAACGCCGACAACGAGGGCATCAAGGGCGTGCTGGAGGACCGCCGCGTGGCCGGGGTGACCTTGACCGGCAGCCTGCGCGCCGGGTCCGCCGTGGCGGCGCAGGCGGCGAGGCTGATCAAGAAGTCGCTGCTTGAGCTGGGGGGCGCCGACCCGTTCATCGTCCTGGCCGACGCCGACATCGGCAAGGCTGTGGAGGCCGGCATCCTGGCGCGCTTCAGCAACGTGGGCCAGGTCTGCCTCAGCGCCAAGCGCTTCATCCTGGAGAAGCCGATCGCCGCCGAGTTCACGGCGAGGTTCGTCGAGGCGGCGGGCAAGCTGAGAATGGGCGACCCGCGCGATCCCACCACGACGCAGGGTCCCATCGCCCGCTCCGACCTCCGTGACGGCATCCATGACCAGGTGACCCGGTCGGTGGCGGGCGGCGCCACCCTGCTGCTGGGCGGCAGGGTGGCCGACGGCCCCGGCTATTTCTATGAGCCGACGGTGCTGTCCGGCGTCGAGCCGGGCATGGCCGCCTTTGACGAGGAGGTCTTCGGCCCGGTCGCGGCGCTGACCGAGGCGCGCGATGCCGAGCACGCCATCGAGCTTGCCAATTGCAGCGACTACGGGCTGAGCGGCAACCTTTGGACGTCCGACCTCGACCAGGCGCAGGTGATCGCCCGCAGGCTGGAAACCGGCGGCGTGTTCATCAACGGCTTCACCGCCTCCAACCCGCGCATTCCGGTCGGAGGGGTCAAGAACAGCGGGTATGGGCGCGAGTTGTCGCATTTCGGGGTGCGCGAGTTCACCAACGCGCAGGCCGTCTGGATGAAGCAGGCCTGAGCGCCAAGCCCGGCTCCATGACGGACATCAAAGAGGGCAAAAAGACCAACGCCTCCTCCAGGCGCCAGGCTGGGCTTGAACCGCTCGCCTGGCCGGACGCGAGGCAGGCGGCCACCGCCCGGGCGCTGGCGTGGCTCGCCGACAGGAAACGGTCGACACGCTCGCCCATTTGACGTACCGAAGCTCGCCCGTTGAAGCCCGGCCACGGCGGTTGGCCACGATTGCAGCATTTCGTGATCGACGCCCGACGCATCCCCGGCCGCCGGATGGGCGTTCCGTCCGGGAGTGCCCGCGCTGGACGGGGTAGACTACCGTCGATTCACCGGTCAGCGTGTATTCCGCCATGATGGACATCGGCCAAGGCCAGGCATATCACGACGACGAGGTTGCCATGCTGCTCGCGCGGTGTGCCCGCTCAGATGCCCATGCGTTCCGGCAGCTTTATAGTCTGGAAGGCGGCGCGCTGTATGGCGTGGCGCTGCGGATCACCCGGCAGCCGGCGTTGGCCAACGACGTGCTGCACGACGCGATGCTGCAGATCTGGCGCAATGCCGGGCAGTTCGACGCGGCGCGCGGCAGCGGCCGGGCATGGATGCTGAGCCTCGTGCGCTACCGCGCCATCGACTCGATGAGGCGGGCCAGGCGGGAGATGCTGATGCCTCACCCGCCCGACCTGCTTGACCCGCAGCTCGACCCGTTCGAGCGGTTGGCCGAAACGCACGATGAGCGCATGCTGGAGCATTGCCTCGACAGGATCGGGGACCGTGCGCGCAACCTAGTGGTGCTGGCGTTTATCGAGGGCCTGACCCATGCCCAGGTCGCCGCCCACGTCGGCGAACCGCTGGGCACCGTCAAGTCGGTGATCCGCCGGACGCTGGCAGCCCTGCGCTCCTGCATGGACGACGGCGAGTGATGGAGGACACGCCCGACGACGCGCCGCCCGACGACTGCATCCTGGCGGCCGAGTACGTCATCGGCCTGTTGACGCCCGCCGAGGCGCGAAAGGTTGAGGCGCGTGCGGCTGAGGACCCGGCACTCGCCCAGGACATCCTGTTCTGGCAGCAGCGGTTGAGCGGCTTGGCGCGGCGGGTGCGGCCTGTGACGCCGCCGCCGTGCATCTGGCAACGGCTGGAAGCGGAGGTGATGCCGCCGCTGCCCGCACCTGCCCGCAGCGGGAAGCGGCGCCGGACCCCGTGGCAGCCTGTCGCGATGTGGCAAGGCACCGGGCAGCAGGCGGGCTGGATGTTTGCCGGAGGCATGGTCGGAGCCGCCGTCATGGCCGCCCTCCTCACGTCCAAGCTGCTGATCGCGGAACCGGCGACGGCCGCCCTGGTGCCGGTGGGCGCCCCCATGCCGGCCTTTTGGGTGATGGTCACGAAGGACGGCTACGCCACGGTGATCGCAGGCGCTGCCGAGGTGCGGGCGGGCAACACGCTGGAACTCTGGGGGTTGCCGCCGGGCGCGACCGTGCCGGTGAGCCTCGGCGTGGTTCCGACGACAGGGCGGGTCAAGGTGCCGGCCATCGTGCAGGCGGGAACGCTGCTGCTGGTCAGCTCGGAGCCGCGCGGTGGATCGCCGACCGGGGCGCCGACCGGTCCGGTGGTTTACCGGGGGCGGATGGTGAGGGGCTGATTGAAAAGGCAGCGGCGCCACGCCCCGGCTTGAGGCTTCCCTCGAACGCCGCCCTGCCCCGTGGCCTCGGCAGGTTCCATGCGGGCGAAGCCGTCCCCATCTGGAATCCCATGTCAGCCGCTCCCGCCCTCCGCCGCCCGCTCATCCTCGCGTCCGTCATGGCGGCGCTGTTCATGATCGCCATCGAGGCCACCATCGTCTCGACCGCCATGCCGCAGATCGCGGGGCAGCTTGGCGACCTGCACCTTTATTCCTGGGTGTTCTCCTCGTTCCTGCTGACGCAGACGGCGACCACGGTGGTGTTCGGCAAGTTGGCGGACCTGTATGGCCGCAAGCCGGTGCTGCTGGTGGGCATCGCCGTTTTCCTTCTGGGCACCGTGCTGTGCGGCCTGGCCTGGTCGATGCCGTCCTTGATCGTGTTCCGGCTGATCCAGGGGGTCGGGGCGGGCGCCATCCAGCCCGTCTGCATCACCGTCGTGGGCGACCTTTACTCGGTGCAGGAGCGCGGCAAGATCCAGGGCTACCTTGCCAGCGTCTGGGGCATCTCCTCCGTGCTGGGGCCGCTGGCCGGCGGGCTGATCCTCCAGCATTTCAGCTGGGCCTGGATCTTCTGGCTCAACCTGCCCATCGGCCTCGCGGCCTCGGCCGGGTTCGTCTTGTTCCTGCACGAGGGCGTCACTCGCGAGAAGCGAAGCGTGGACGTGGCCGGCGCCGCGCTGTTCACGGCGGCGGTCGCCTCCCTCATGGCGGCGTTGACGGAGGCCGGCACGTCCGACCATGCGTTTGCGCTTGTCGCCGCCGTGGTGTGCGTCGTCAGCACCGTCCTGTTCGTCATGCAGGAGCGGCGCGCCCGCGACCCAATGATGGATTTCGGCCTGTGGGCGCGCCGCCCCATCGCGACCGCCAACATGGCCACGCTGCTGAGCGGCATGGCCGTCATCGGGCTGACCACGTTCCTGCCGATGTACGTGCAGGGCGTGCTGAACCAGTCCGCGCTGGTGGCGGGCTTCGCGCTGACCATGATGGTGCTGGGCTGGCCCATTGGCGCCACGGTGGCGGCCAGGAACTTCGCCCGCTTCGGCCTGCGCCGGACGCTGCTGTTCGGCGCGGCCCTGCTGCCGGTGGGGGCGCTGGCCTTCCTGTTCATGGCGCCGGGCGTGCCGCCGGCCGTGGCGGGCGCCGGGTCCGCCGTGATGGGCCTCGGCATGGGATTCCTGAGCACCTCGGCCATCGTGATCATCCAGGACAGCGTGGGTTGGGGCGAGCGCGGCTCCGCCACGGCGTCCAACATCTTCTCCCGCAACCTCGGCAGCACGCTGGGCGCGACCCTGCTGGGCGCGGTGCTGAACGCCAGCCTGGCCCGCCGCGGCGCCGGGGCGACGGCCGTGCACTTCGACCAGATCCGGCAGCTGCTCGACCATGCCCGGGCCGGGGCCGGCGACGACGCCATACGGGCGGCGCTCGGCCACTCGCTTCACCTCACGTTCTGGGGCGTGTTTGCCATCGCGGCGGCGACGCTGGCCCTGGCCACCCTCGTGCCCCCGGTCGCGGTGAAGCCGGAAACGCGGCCTGCGGCGGCCGAGTGACCTGACCCGGGATCAGGCCCGGCGCGCGGCAGCGTGGAAGCGGTCGCCACGGCGCCACCAGCCGGCTTGCGCCAGGGCGGGATCGTCGCAGCGGCCGGTGCGGGCAAGGCTGGCCAAGGCGGCGGCGAGCCGGGCGGGGCGGGGCGGGTGCGCGCCGACGTTCCACGCGCCAGCCTCGTAGCGTCCGCGCGGCTCGCGCAGCATGCTGTCCCAGTCCACCGCGCCGAACAGCGACCAAGCGGTGACGGCGCGGATGTCGGCCCCTTCGGCGCGCAGCGCCTGCGCCGCCCCCCACGCTTCGGCCAGCCAGCGCACCGGCTCCTCCTCGTCCGCGCAGGCGAGGTGCGCTTCCGTGACCGCCATCGGCCGGGCGTAACGCTGCCACGCTTCGCGCAGCCGGGCTTCCCAGCCGGTCAGGTGCGCGGGCAGGTCCATCCGGGCGGCCTCGGTGTCCACATAGGCTTCGCGGCCGTTGCCGCCGCGGAGGCGGGGCGGGTAAAGGCCGGTGCGGTGGTCAAGGAAGCGGTCGCTGGTCACGTAATGGTTGATGCCGAGCAGGTCCGGCGCCGCGTCGCCGCCCCGGAACTCGTCGATCCACCCGGCCGGGACGCCCAAGGCGGCGAAGCGGTGCCACGCGGGATGCGAACGGTCCACCCGGCCGCACAGCAGGTCGAGCGACAGCCAGCGCCGCTCGTTCTCATGCGCCGCCTGGTATGCCAGGCGAGCGGTGGAGAACACCCGGCCGAGATCCTCGGTCTGCACCAGCCGCGCCTCGGGGATGCGCTCGCGGATCGCCCGTATGCACAGCAGCACGGCCCGGCACTGGGTGAACACCATGGCTTCGAACGCGGCCTCCGTTGCCGCGTGCGGGTGCCAGAACCCATACAGCCCGGCGAACCGCGCCGTGGTCAGCGGCTCGTTCACCGGGGTCCAGTCCCGGACCCAAGGATAGCGCGCGGCGGCGAGGGCGGCGTGCTCCGCCAGGCCCTCCGCCCAGTCCGCGTCCAGTGGGCTGCGCCCCGGCGGCCCGGAGCCGTGGTGCACCAGGCCGACCACCGGCGCGATGCCCAACGCCCGCAGCCGGTCGAGGCGCTCGTCATGCCATCCCCAGCCGCACCATGCGGGTCCGGCGGCGCAGCGTTCCCACAGCACGGGATAGCGCAGGGTCCGGATGCCCAGGGCCGCGATGCGGTCGAGGTCGCCGATGCGGTCCTGATGCCCCGTTTCCCGGACCTGGTCCCGCCAGGCATTGCCGACCCGCACGACGCTGCCCTCGACGCCACCCCAAAGCTGCAGCGGCCGGGTCACGGGGCGCCGACCGCTTGCGCCGCCGGGCCGTGGGCACGGCGCGGCACGCTGGCCTCGATCCGCTTGAAGGTTGCCAGCGCCTGCGCGACGACCTGGTCCATGTTGTAGTAGCGGTAGGTCGCGAGCCTTCCCACGAACCAGGTGTCCGCCGCCGCGTCGGCCAGGGCCTCGTAACGCTTGTAAAGCGCCTGGTTCTCGGGGCGGGGCACGGGGTAGTAGGGTTCCCCCACCGCTTCCGGGTACTCAAAGGTGATGCTGGTCTGCGGGTGCGCCTGTCCCGTGAGGTGCTTGTACTCGGTGATGCGCGTGTAGGCCTCGGTTTGCGGGTAGTTCACGGTGCCCACGGGCTGGAACCATTCCTGGCCGAGCGTCTCGTGCACGAAGCGCAGCGAGCGGTAGGGCAGGCGGCCGAAGCGGCAGCCGAAGAACTCGTCCACCGGACCCGTCCAGATCAGCCGGGCGAACGCCGCCTCCCGCCGTGCCACGGCGTAATCGACGCCCGTTCGGACGGTGATGTTGGGATGGTCGAGCATGCGCTCGAACATCCGCGTGTAGCCCTCGGCGGGCATGGACTGGAACTCGTCGGTGAAGTAGCGGCCGTCGCGGTCGGTCCGCACCGGCACGCGGGCGGTGACGGACTTGTCCAGCTCCGACGGGTCGAGGCCCCACTGCTTGCGGGTGTAGCCGCGGAAGAACTTCTCATACAGCTCGCGCCCGACCTTGGACACCACCATGTCCTCCGACGTGCGGACGGCGTCCACCGGCTCGGCACGGGCGGCGAACCAGGCGTCCAGTTCGTCCGAGGTGAGGTCAAGCCCATACAGCGTGTTGACCGTGTCGAGGTTGATCGGGATCGGCACCAAGCGGTTGTCCACGCGGCCGAGCACCCGGTGCTGGTAGGGCCGCCACTCGGTGAAGCGCGACAGGTGCTCGAACACGGCGCGCGAGTTGGTGTGGAAGATGTGCGGCCCGTACCGGTGGATCAGCAGGCCCGCCGCGTCCAAGTGGTCAAAGGCGTTGCCGGCGATGTGGGGGCGGCGGTCAATGACCAGGACTCGGTCCCCCCGCTCGGATGCCAGTCGCTCGGCCAGCACGCTGCCGGCAAAGCCCGCGCCGACCACCAGCCAATCGTACTCGGGTATCGAGGCCGCTGGACGGCGCGCGGGGAGGCGGAACACCGGGGCCGTCGTGGTGCGGGCGTCGGGGAAGGGTTGGGCCATCAGCGCGTCGCCCAAGCGGCGGCTCCGGGTGCACGGCACGCAAGGGCACGCCTCTTATACCGGCAGCCCTTTGGGCTGACCGGTATGCGCGCAGGGTTGGTGGGGCTGCCGCGCGCCAAAAACGACTCTGATACCGGTCGCCCGATAGGGCGGCTGGTATTAGGCTGCCACGTCCGGATAGCGCCTGAGACGCCGTTGGTCGCCGGCGAGGTGCCTGGCGTTGCATAGTCGGTGCAGAAGAGGATCATCTAGCCTTGCCTTGCTGGTCATGCTGACGCACGGTGAAGCGGTATGTAGCTTGCTTCTACAAAGCGCCAATAATCCAGATAGTTCGTTCAACATTAAGTGTAGCAAAATTAATATCGTTATGTAACGTTAAGTGAGTTTATTGTCGGTTCTGATCAACGTGTGAACATCTCCTGTCTATCAAAGAATGGCTTCGTTTGTGTTCGGTGAACGGTGGAGTACACGGCAGGATGGGAATGTGCGCCTTGCCAACTGGAGTTGATTAGCGGCCCAGCCCGGCACGCCGCTGTTCGCCCGCGCCGCCGGGTGTCGTAGAACCCGCGGCATGGTGGAACCGCATACGACCGGGCCGGTGTTCGACGATGCGTTCCGTGCGCAACTGCTGGAGCTGTTCAAGTGGCGCCGCGACGTCCGCCGCTTCCGTTCGGAGCCCGTGCCGCCAGGTCTGCTGGACCGGCTGCTGGGTGTTGCGAGCCTCGCGCCGTCGGTGGGCCTCAGCGAGCCTTGGCGGATGGTCACGGTCGATAACCCCGTGCGCCGAGCCGCTGTGCGGGCCAGCTTCGAGGCGTGCAACGCCCAAGCCCTGGCTGCCCAAACCCTCGCGGGCCAGGCTCCCAGCCGTGCCAATGCCTACGCGCGCCTGAAGCTGGCCGGCCTTGACGAGGCGCCTTGCCAGTTCGCCGTCTTCGCCGAGGCTGACCCGGGGCAGGGGCACGGCCTCGGCCGCGCCACGATGCCGGAAACCACCGCCTACTCGGCGGTCATGGCCGTACATACGCTCTGACTTGCCGCCCGGGCGCTCGGCTTGGGGCTTGGCTGGGTGTCGATCCTTGATCCGGCTGCCGTCACCGCGGCGCTGGACGTGCCGCCAGGCTGGGTCCTGGTCGGCTACTTCTGCCTGGGGTATCCCCAGGCGGAGAACGAAATGCCGGAACTGGAACATCTCGGATGGGAACTGCGGCGGCCAGGTGGGTGCGCCATCATCCGCCGTTGAGCGCCCGTTCAGGCCGAAGCGCAGGGCTGTCAGTGTCAGGGATGGTAAGGGTCCGCTGACAGCCCGAGCTGCAACCAGCAGGGGAGGCGGGTGCTGCCCGCCTCCCCGTTTCGATAGTCCAGCAGTCTTATGCCTTGCGGGTCGGGTTCTCGCCGCTAACGTTGCTGCCCAGCGTGCTGTCAACCGCGCGGGTCGCGGCGTTGTCGCGCAGGGCGCTCGGCTGCCCCGTGGTTCCGGCCGTGCCCGTGGTTCCAGCCGCCTGCGTCGTCCCGGCCGTGCGGGTCGCGGTGGCAGAGCCGGGCGCCTGCTCGACATCGACCTTGGTCTCGCGCACGGTGTCACGCACGGTTTCGGTGCGGTCGGACGCCTCCTTGCGAAGGCCGATCTCCTCGACAACCCTGGCCTCCTTGCCCACTACGGCCTCCTCGGACCGCGCCGACGCGGACAGGGTGCGCGTGCGGAACGCATCGGCCGCGGCGCCCGTCAGCGGGCGGTTGATCGGGCGGCGGACAACGCTCACCCGCTCGTCGTGCAGCGTCACCTGCTGCTCGACCGGGGTCTCGACCACATGCGACGTGACCCGCACGGCGCCGCCCTCGACCTCGCGCTTGCCGACAACCAGGTCTTCCTTGACCACCTGAATCGTGTCGCCGGTCCCCGTCGCCGTGGGCGCGGCAACCGGCGCGGCCGGGCGGGCGGCCACGGGCGCCGTCGTGGCAGCCTGCGCCTCGCCATGCTCCAGGATGTACTCGACCTGCGCCGCGTCCTGATCGGTGGAGCGGACCGTGACCAGCGTGCCGCCGCGGCCGACGTGCTCGGCGTAGCCCTTGGCATC
>CAXSEX010000026.1:0-10333 GCA_964236415.1 uncultured Acetobacteraceae bacterium
GCAGCGGCTGCCCGTCCTCCAGCGCCACCCTGAAGCACGGCATCGAGAACATGCTGCGGCACTACGTGCCGGAGGTCACCTCGGTCGAGCAGGTCGAGGCCTGACGCGCTCGACTCTTGGCCGTCCTGCCCGGAAAAACTTGCAACGGCGGCATCGGCCCGGTCGTGACTGCCTGAACAAGCGTTGCCCTGGCCTCGTGCCAGCGTGGTCCGGCAGGCGCGTGTCCGCCGCGACTTGAAGCTCATGAGCTTCGTTTCCGGCTCTGACATCCGCCTGGTGCTCGCGCTTGATGCGGCCTTGCCTGGCTGCTCGGTGGGGGTTGTCGGGCTGGAGGGCGTGTTGGCGGAGCGCCGGGCCATCGGTACCCAGGGCCAGGTTGCGGCGCTCCCCGCGATGGCCGCGGCGGCACTGTTCCAGGCTGGAGTCACGCCCGTTCAGTTGGCGATGGTGGCCGTGACGATCGGACCGGGGAGCTTCACCGGCATCCGCGCCGCCTTGTCGCTGGCGCATGGCATTGCGCTCGCCGCGCGCGTCCCGCTCGTGGGCGTCACGGTTGGCGAGGCCTTGGCCGCCCCAGATTGCGGGCGCCAGCAATGGGTGGCGGTTGATACACGCCGCGGCCGCGTGTTCCTGGAGTGTGGCGCCGCCATCGCGACGGTGGCGCTCGATGCGCTGCCGGCCCCGTCTGGCCCGGTGTCGGTGGCTGGGGATGCCGCTATCGCCGTGGCGTCCCGGCTCGCGGCGCGCGGCGCGGACGTGCTTCTGCTTCCTGCCCGGATGCCCACGCCGGCCAGCGTGGCAGCGGCTGCCCGGCGCCGGGTCAGCACGGGACCGGACCCTCGCCTGGTGCAGCCCCTGTACGTGGACCCGCCGGAAGCCCGCCCAGCGAAGCCGGTGTGACTGATCCACTGGTCGTGGCGACCCCGGCCCACGCGGCGGCCATGGCGCTGCTGCACGGCCGCGCCTTTGCCGCCCGGGGCTGGGGTGCCGATGCGATTGGGCTGCAGCTTGGCCTTCCCGGCGCGTTCGGCTGGATCGCGCCGGCCGGCGGCATGATCCTGGCGCGGGTCGTCGCCGACGAGGCGGAGGTGCTGACCCTGGCCGTGGACCCCGCGGTTCAGCGGTGTGGCCTTGGGCGGGCGTTGCTGGGGCAGGCGCTGGCTACGGCACGGCAGCGTGGCGCGGGCGCTATTTTCCTTGAGGTCGCGTCCGGCAATGAACCGGGGCGCGCGCTTTACGCTGCCGCCGGCTTCGCCGCCGTCGGATGCCGGCGTGGCTATTATCCGGACGGAGGCGACGCGCTGGTGCTGCGGCGGCCCTTGTAGCCGGCTCGGCGCCGGCGCCGCTTCGCCTCGGGCGCTTCATGCACGGAGCGGATGGGGTAGCCCGCGGCGCAACAGCAGTTCGGTCGTTCCGTCAGAGTTATCTTTCTGACTGACCACAACATGCCCTTGCTCGACCGCAGTCCGTGGGACATTGCGGCGTGGTTCCTCCCCGCTCAGGCGAACCATTAACATTTGCCCAGGCGCTAGTCGGTCAAGTGCGAGGCGGGTGCGGACATAGGTCATCGGGCAAACCTCTCGGGTGATGTCCAGATGCTGGTCTGCCGGTTGCACCGGGAGCACTTCGTCAAGCATGATTGATCCCATGTTTATTTTACAAATCCTCTATTGCGAAGTGACGAGGTAAAACCGTATATGCCTCACTACTTACGTAACGAAAGGGTACCTATGGTTGAGGCGACGGCTAACTCGGACGTTCTTGGGCTGACAGCCCAGATCGTCTCGGCTCATGTTTCCAACAACTCGGTAGCGCCCGATGCGTTGCCGAACCTGATCCAAGAAGTCTATCGCACTCTGGCCGGGGTCGGAAAAGAACCGGTTGTACCAGACAAGCAGCAACCGGCCGTGCCGGTTAAGAAATCGGTATTTCCGGACCACATCATCTGCCTTGAAGATGGAAAAAAGCTGAAAATGCTGAAGCGTCACCTGAAAACTTCTTACAATATGACGCCGGAGCAATACCGGGAGAAGTGGCAATTGCCACCAGATTATCCAATGGTGGCGCCGAACTATGCACGGCATCGCTCCTCCCTCGCAAAGAAAATTGGCTTGGGCACCAAGCCCCGCGCACGCTAGGACCGATTCTGTACGATATAGCTCAAGCAACACGCCCTCGCGATTGATGATGGCATGCAGCCTCTTCTGCACGGACAGTCCCGTCCGTGCAGATGATGCTTGAACGGGGCGGGCCTGGCGCCCTTTGGCCAGCCGTCCTCTGGTCGGCTATGGAACGGTCATGGCAGTGGGGGGATGTCGGGATTCGACAGACAACGCCTATATCGGCTACGCCGGAGACCGTGATGCGGATGACGGATTCGGCTGATCGTGTTCCTGGGCCGGGCCGGCGGCGGCTTCGCGTCTTGGCAGTCTCCGTATGCGTGGGCCGTTACGCCCTGCTGAAGAGCGTGGCGTCGCGCCCATCCAAGAGGGGCGTGCACTGCATCCCCGGCGGCTCATGGATAGCCATGCCGCTGAGATGGTTGGTAGTGACGGAAACGCCACAGTGAACGGCCCTTGGCACGCCGCCGCCGCGAAGACCGGTTGGCGGGCGTCCAAGCTCTCAAGCATGGTTGCCTGATGGCGCCGACCTCATGACAGACCTTCGGCCCTTGCAGGTTCCGGCCCGCGCTCAAAGCTTCGGAGAGCTGCGCGCGGGCCACCTCGGCGTTCGCATCGCTTCAACGCGGAGCGAGGTGGACGCCGCTCTGGCTTTGCGGTACCGCGTCTTCTTTGACGAGATGGGTGCCATCCCGGATCAAGCCACCCGGCAAAGCCGGCGCGATCAGGACGCCTACGACGCCGTGGCGGAGCACCTGCTGGTGATCGACTACGAAATCGGGCCGGGTCCGGAAGCGGTCGTCGGCACCTACCGATTGATCCAGCAGGCCGGCGCCGACGCCGTGGGCGACTTCTACTCGGCGGCCGAGTATGACATCGCGCCGATCATCAGCTTTCCCGGCCAGATCCTGGAACTCGGGCGCTCCTGCGTCGATGCCCGGTATCGCGGCCGGGCGGTGATGCAACTGCTGTGGCGCGGCATCACCGCCTACGTGTTCCATCATCAGATCGCGTTGCTGTTCGGCTGCGCCAGCCTGCCCGGCACCGACCCGGATGCGCTGGCGACCGAGCTGACCTACCTGTATGGCCACCACCTCGCGCCTCCGGCCCTGCGCCCCCGGGCACGGCGGGAACGGTACATCGACATGCGCAGGCTCGACCCCACCCTCATCGATCCCCGCCGCGCCAGCCAGATGCTGCCGCCGCTGATCAAGGGCTACCTGCGGGCCGGCGCGTTCGTCGGCGACGGCGCGGTGGTCGATCCGCAGTTCAACACGACCGACGTGGCCATCATCGTGAAGACCGACATGATCACCGACAAGTACTACCGGCATTACGAGCGCCAAAGCCGTGACCTGCCGGACTGACGCGCGGTCCTCGATCCGGCCGCAACCCACTTTGGACAGGCCCCGATGAATGTGATCATGACCGCGCCCCGCTTGGCGCCGGCGGCGGTCGCCTCCATTGAAGCTGCGGGCGCCGCCCTGCACTACATGGCCCCATTCCCGTCGGCGGCGGAGGTGGCGGCGCTTGCGGCGAAGGTCCAGCCGGTTGCCGTCCTGTCCCGCCAGGGGCCGGTCACGGCGGCGGTGATGGACGCGGCGCCGGGCTTGCGCGTCATCGCCCGGCATGGCGTCGGCGTGGACGACGTGGACGTGGCCGAAGCGCAGCGCCGCGGCATCGTCGTCACCCGCGCGCCCGGGTCCAACACGCAGGCGGTGGCCGAGCACACCATGGCGCTTCTGCTGGCCTTGGCCAAAGACCTGCCGCTGCTGTCGGCGGAGGTGGCGGGCGGCGCTTGGCGCAAGGCGGAGACCAAAGTGCGGGACGTGGCCGGGCTGCGCCTGGGCCTGGTCGGCTGCGGCGCCATTGGGCAGGCCGTCGCGCGCCTGGCGGCCGCGTTCGGCATGTCGATTGCGGCCCATGACCCGGCCCTGCCCGACGGGGCTGGCATCGAGGCCGTGGCGGGCTTGCACGCCTTGCTCGCTCGGTCGGATGTGCTGTCCCTGCACCTGCCGCTGCTCCCGGCCACCCGGCGCCTGATCGGTGCCGCGGAGCTGGCCGCGTTGCCGCGCGGCGCCATCGTGCTCAACACCGCCCGCGGCGGCCTGATCGACGAGGCCGCGCTCTTGGCGGCGCTGGAGGCCGGGCACCTTGCCGGCGCCGGGCTGGACGTGTTCGAGGATGAGCCGCCGCCCGGGGACCACCCGCTGCGACGCCATTCGCGCGTGATCTGCACCCCGCACGTCGCGGGCGTGACTGACGGCAGCCTGGTGAACATGGGCGTGATGGCGGCCGAGTGCATCGTCGCCGTGCTGCGCGGCGACCCGGTGCCGCCCGAGCGCCTGGTCCGGGCGTGATCGGCACGGGCGTGACCGGGCCATGGCTGCGCCTGCGCGCGGCGACAGGCTGGCGGGCCGACGTGGCGGCGGCAGGCTTGGGCGCGCTGTCCGCCGCCGCGCTGCCGCCGCTGCACGCGATCCCCGTGCTGCTGCTGGCGGTGCCGGGCCTGCTGTGCTTGATCGACGGGTCGCGCGGGCCATGGACCGCGGCGCGGCGCGGCTTCTGGTTCGGCCTCGGCCACCACGTTCTTGGGCTGTATTGGATCACCGAGGCCATCCTGCTGGAGTCGGCGCGGTATTGGTGGCTGGTCCCCTTCGCGGTGCCGGCGCTGTCTGCGCTGCTGGCATTGTTCATCGCGGCGCCCTGCGCCCTGGCCCGCTTGGCGCTGCCGGGCTGGCGCCGGGCGTTGATGCTGGCGTCGGCGTGGACGCTGTTCGACTTCGCGCGGCAATATGTCGGTACCGGGTTTCCCTGGAACCCATGGGGCAGCGTGTGGGCAATCCCCGGCTTCCTGGGCGACGTGATGATCCAGCCCGCAGCGTGGGTCGGCACGCCGGGCCTGACGCTGGCCACGCTGCTGTTGGCGGCGTCCCCGGCCTTGGGGCGGCGCGGCCTGGCCGGCGCGGCGGTGGTGCTGGCAGGCTGGGCCGGGCTGGGCTGGGTGCGGCTGCAGGGGCCGGAGCCGCCGGGTTCGGGCCTGACGGCGGTGCTCGTTCAGGGCAACGTGATGCAGGGTCAGAAGTGGGACCGCGCAATCGCGCTGGCGACGTTCGAGCGCCACCTGGACCTGACACGGCAGGCCGTCGCGGCGCTGGGCGACGCTCCATCCGTGGTGATCTGGCCCGAAACCTCCAGCGTGTTCCTGCTGCAATCCGACGCCGGCGCGCGTCTGGCAATCGCGCGCGCCGCGGCGCCGGCGCGAGCCGCCATCATCGGCAGCCTGACATTCACCGCCGGGGAGCCGTCGGCCGACCCCGGCAACCTGCCGCGCAACAGCCTGGTCGCCATGACGGCTGACGGCGCCGTCGCGGGCATCTATGACAAATGGCACCTCGTCCCGTTCGGCGAGTATGCGCCGTCCTGGGTGCCGCTCGCGATCCAGGTGGTGCCCGGCCAGTTCGCCTTTGGCCGTGGCCCGGCGACGCTGCACATGCCGGGCCTGCCGCCGTTCGGCGCCATGATCTGCTACGAAGCCATCTTCCCGGCGGAGGTCGTCGATCAGTCGGACCGGCCGGACTGGCTGGTGAACATCACGAACGATGCCTGGTTCGGCAACTCGACCGGGCCGCGGCAGCACCTCGCGGCGGCCCGGATGCGCGCGGTCGAGGAAGGGCTGCCGCTGATGCGCGCGGCGAACACCGGCATCACGGTGGGGTTCGACAGCCAGGGCCGGGAATTGGGCCGGCTGCCCATGGCGGTGGCGGGCACCTTGACATTGCCGTTGCCCGGCCGGCGTCCGCCGACGTCGTTCTCACGCTGGGGCTTGGTGCTTCCCGGACTGCTGGCGTTGGCAGGCGCGGGAGCCGCCATTAGCTGGACACGCCGGCAGAGCGGCCCCTCGCCTAGAATCTGAGGGCGGTCTCAATTTGGTGGCGGATGGAGGGATCGTTTCAGAGCATTGACAATTGGCGGTTGCATTGCTAAATCCTAAACTATAATTCCACGTATAGCGCCGTCGTTGGAGACGAGTATGGGACCGGATGCCTTCATGGGGAGCAATGACAAGGAAAGCCGCCCGAGTCCCATCGACATCCATGTTGGCGGGCGTATCCGCCTGCGCCGCACCCTGATGGGCATGTCGCAGGAGCGGCTTGGGGAGGCGCTGGGCCTCACCTTCCAGCAGGTGCAGAAGTATGAGCGCGGCGTGAACCGGGTGGGTGCATCCCGCTTGTTCGACCTGTCGCGCGTGCTGGACGTGTCCATCAGCTTCTTCTTCGACGATATGCCGGAGCCGATTGCCGGGCTGCACGGCACCCATCACACAACCCGCGTCGCGGGCGGCTTCGCCGAGGCGCAAGACGGCTTCGGCGCTGACGAGGCCCTGAACCGGCGGGAAACCTTGGAGTTGGTGCGGGCCTATTATCGCATCACCGAGCCATCGGTCCGCAAGCGCGTCTTCGAACTCATCAAGTCGATGGGTCCCACAGAAACGTAGTTTCGTGCGCCCCGCGGAAACGTAGTTTCTCGCACCCCCGCGGGACCAGGGTTCCGCACGCTCTCACGAGACGGCGTCACTGGTCCCGCAATTGTGGGTTGTCGAACCTGGGGTTGCGATGGCGGTGCAGCGCCGCCGCCAGGGCCGCCGCAAGGTCGCGCTTCTCGACTTCGCCCAACTCGGCGCCCACCTCCATCCTGCCGCCGCGATCGGACAGCCACAGTGCCGGGACGCGGCCAGCCCTTTCCTCCAACTCGGCCCGCAGCCACGCCGATTGCAGGCGGCGTTCCACCCGGTGCCCCGCCATGTCCGTCCGCACCACCCGAAGCCCCTCCTCCGACAGCAGCAGCATCTCGCTCGCCCGGGACGCCCGCGCGTTGCGGCGCAGCAGCATGATGGCCAAAGCGATCTCCGCCCCGTTGAACCCAATCACCGGCCAGGCGCCAAGATAGAAGAACCCAAGCGAGACCAACGTGCTCAACAGGCAGATGAAGCCCACAAGCCATCGCAGCCCGGCGCGCGTCAGGCTGCGGTGCGGGATGATCACCGCCTCGAACGCGGTATCCGGGTCGGGGGACATGGCGGCTTGCATCCCGATGATTTGGCTCCGGACGTGATCTTGTCAGCCCGGCGCCTGCACGCGAAAACCGGCATCATGGCCCAAGACCCCGATCCCACCCATCCGAAACCCCGCCCAGCCCTGGCCCGCGTCGCCGCCACGGCGGGACGCACCCGGAAAACTCCGGCCATGAGCCTCGCCGCCGTGCGCGGCTTCGTCGAGGCGCTGTCGAAGGCCTACCCGGCGGGATCAAGCGAGCTTGACTTCACCGACCCTTACACCCTGCTGGTCGCCGTGGTGCTGTCCGCGCAGACAACGGACGTGGCGGTGAACCGCGTCGGGCGCACCCTGTTCGCCGCGGCGCCCACGCCGGACGCGATGGCGGCGCTGGGTGCGGAGGCGGTGGGCGCGCATATCCGCAGCATCGGCCTTTGGCAGGCCAAGTCGAAGAACGTGGTCGAGCTTTCGCGCCTGCTGATCGAGCGCCATGGCGGCGCCGTGCCCAATCACCGCGAGGCGCTGGAGGCCCTGCCCGGCGTCGGGCGCAAGACCGCCAACGTGGTGCTGAACGTGGCGTTCGGGCATGACACGATGGCAGTTGACACCCACGTGTTCCGCCTGGGCAACCGCACCGGCATCGCGCCGGGCAAGACGGTGCGGGAGGTCGAGGATGGCCTGGTGAGGCGCATCCCCAAGGAGTTGCTCCGCCCGGCGCACCACCAGCTAATCCTGCATGGCCGCTACGTCTGCAAGGCGCGCCGTCCGGAATGCTGGCGCTGCGTGGCAAAGGAATGGTGCCGCTTCCCCGCCAAAGAGGCCGGGCCGGCCAGCAGCGCGGGGTAGCGCCCTTGCGCCCGACTCGGCTGCCGCCTTAATCAAAACTCATGCTGCACATCGCCAAGCTCGCGGTGGGGATCCGCGACATCGCCCATCTGCGCCAGGTCCAAGCCACCCGCGCCACCGCGTTGCCCCCGCTGCGCCACCGCACCCGCATGTTCCCGCGGCGCGCGGCGGAGATCACGGGGGGCGGCAGCATCTACTGGGTGATCGCCGGCGCCATGCTGGTGCGGCAGCGCGTGCTGGACGTGATCGAGGACCGGCGGGAGGACGAAACGCGCTGCGCCGGGCTGCTGCTCGATCCGGTGCTGGTCCCGGTGGAGGGCCGCCCGACCAAGGCGTTCCAAGGCTGGCGATACCTGGCGGACGCGGACGCCCCGGCGGACATCAGCGCCCAAGGCCCCGCCTGCGGGGCGGACGGCCTGCCGGAGGAGCTGCGACGGCAGTTGCGGGCGCTCTGCCTGCTTTAACGGTTCGCCTCGATCAGGGTCAGCAGCGCCGTCAGCACGGAGGCCGGGGACGGTGGGCAGCCCTCCACGATCAGGTCAACGGGCAACGCGATGCCGATGCCGCCCTGCACCGCGTAGCTTCCGGCAAACACGCCGCCGTCGATGGCGCAGGCGCCGACCGCAACGACCCACCGGGGTTCCGGCATGGCGGTCCAGACGCCCTCCATCGCGGTCCGCATGGCACAGGTCAGCGGCCCCGTCACCAAAAGCACATCGGCCTGGCGGGGGTTGCCGACAAAGGCCAGGCCATGGCGCTCCAGGTCGTAGGCGATACCCCCCAGCGCATCGATTTCCGTCGCGCAACCGCCACAGCCGCCGGCGGCGACGTGCAGGATGGCCAAGCTCCGGCCCAGCCGGGCCTGCGCGGCACTGTCCAACTGCGCCGCGAGCGCGCCGGCGATCTCCGTGTCCGGCGCTCCGGCGGGATCGGCGGCGGGTCGGCGGAACAGGGCACGGGCGAGGTCCTGCAGCATCGCTAAAGCTCCAGGCCGGACGCCGCGGGGCTGAACGACCGCATGATCAGCGGCAGGTCGCCCAAGGCGGCGCCAGCGCATGCCGCTTCGACCAACGGCCAATGCAGCCACCGGGGGTCGCGGACGAAACTCGTCGCGATGCTCCCGCCGTCCAAGCGGAGCCAGTGCCAGATGTCGCCGTGGGGTCCCTCGGCGACGCCCAGGCCCTCGCCGCTGGCAAAGGGCACGCCGCCGTTGACGGGGCCGGGCGGCAGGTCGGCCAGCCATCCCCGCAGCATCCCGCCGCTGTCCCGGATTTCATCGAGGCGCAGGCGCAGGCGGGCCTCCACGTCGCCGGCGCACGGCGCGGGCGGCCCCGCGGGGGGGCGGGCGTAGGGCGGGTAGCCCGGCGTGCGCCGCGCGTCGTCCTTGCGGCCGGCGGACCGCCCCACCACGCCGCCTGGGGCGAACTGCGCCACGATCTCCGGGCCGGCCACGCCGACACCCGCCGTGGTGGCAGCCATGCCGTCCAGGCTGCGCCGCACGGCTGGCCACTCCCTGGCAATCCGGTCCAGGACTTCCAGCACGGTAACCTGGCCGCCTGGCGCGAGGTCCACCGCGGTTCCGCCGGGCACGACGCAGTCCATCAACAGGCGGTGCCCGAACGCGGCCTGGCTGGCCCGCAGCACCGCTTCCCGCAACGCCCCGCACCGCGCGCCGGGCAAACCCGGCAGGGCCGCGCCCAGCTCGGCCAGGTGACAGGCGATCCGCTCCAGTTCCGCCATGACACCGCGAAGCGCGTGGCCGCGGGGCGGCGGATCGACATCGAGCGCGGCCTCGCCCGCACGGGCAAAGGCGATGGCGTGCGCCACCGTGCTATCGGCGGCGATTCGGGCGGCGAGTGGGGCCGCGCTACGCAGCGGCTTGCCGCGCATCAGCGCCAGGACGCCCCGATGGGCGTAGCCCAGCCGCGCCTCCATCCGCACGACCACCTCTCCTGCGGCGGTGACGCGCAGGTGCACGGGATCGACGGCGGCGCTGCCGACCGGGCCAATGGCAACCTGGTGCTGGCCGGGCTGCACGGTGCCGGAACCCTGCGGCTCCGGCGGGGCGCTGTTGGGCGCGGGACGGCGCGAAAGCGGGCGCAAGATGGGCCAGCGCCCGTGGTCCAGCAGCGGGTGCTGATCCATGCCATGCGCGGCGACGTGGCCCCAAAGGTCGTGGATCATGCGCTCGAACAGCGCCGCCGCGGGGCGGCCCGGCGACAGCGCGTCGTACAGCCCGTTCTCGACCGCGACCGAGGCCATCAGCGGCGCAGTTGGACAGTGCCGCGCAGGCCCGGCTGGGCCGGAGCTTGG
>CAXSEX010000026.1:10343-15100 GCA_964236415.1 uncultured Acetobacteraceae bacterium
CCGGCGCCGCCGCGGGGCGGCCCGGCGACAGCGCACCGAACGTTCCGTCCTCCACCGGGACGGAGGCCATCAGCGGCGTGCCGCCCATGAACAAGGCGTGCACGTGGGCCGTGTCCGCCCAGAGTCCCAGCAGGGCCGGCTCGGGATCGCTGCGCAGCGCGTCCGCCACCGCGCGCCAGGCTTCGGGGCTGAGCAGGTAACGGGGCCAGGGCCGCATGGGCTGCGCCTCCCCGGCGGCGATCAGCGCCGCGGCCGTCACGGCGACGCCGCCACCGCCCGGAACCAGGCTGCCACCCCCGCCGGCATGGCCGCCCCCAAGCCCAGCAGCGCCGCCACCGGCAGCCAAATCCAGGCCGACGCCGCGCCGCTTGGCCCGTTCGCCGGGCCGGGGCGCTGGTCACGCAGGCGCACGGCCAACGCGCCGGCCAAGGCCAGAAGACCCAGGCCGAACAGGGGGGCGAGCCAAGGCAGGCTGCGCACCGCCTCGGCCAGGATCAGCGCCTCGCTGCCGAACAGCGCGAAGGGCGGCAGCCCGGCGAGCGCGACCAGCAGGACGGCAAGCGGCATCGCCGGAAGGGAGCGGCGCAGCGCCGCGTGGGCCAGGCTGTGCGCGGTCAGGTGCAGCAGGCCGGCAAAGGTCGCCGCCGGGCTGCCCAACCCGAACGCGACGGCGGCGATCCCGTTATGGCCGAGGGTGCTGGCGGCCAGGAGCCGGCCCCGGCGCCAAACGCCGAACGCCCCGAGCAGCAGCGCCCCCATCCCGAAAGCCAGAAGGGGCGGCCCCGGCGCAACCGCGTCGGCATTGGCCGTCATCACCCCGCGCAGGCGCAGCACCACGGAGAACGCGACGACCGGCAGCAGGAGGCCCGGTGCGCCGCCCGTCCCTGCCTGCCGCGGCGCCAGCACGGTAACCGCGCCGTAGCCGGCCAGCAGCAGCAGGAACGCCAGGCTCAGCACGCTGCCCTGGCAGCCCGGCGCGGCGGCAGGGAGGCCGGTCCACCGCAGGCCAGGCCAGCCGGGATCGGACGGCGGCGCCGCGGCGTGCAGCAGAACAACGCCGAACAGCGCCAACAGCACCCCGGCGGCGGTGGGCAGCAGGTCCGGGCCGGCCCGCCAACCGGGCGTCAGCATGGCCGCCGCGGCAAACGCCGTCCAAGCCAGGCCGATGTCGTCCGACAGCAGCGCGAGCTGGACGAGGCCCAGCAGCAGCAGGGTGGCCGGGCGGCGGCGCGCAGCGTGACGCTCGGCCCAGGCGGTGATCAGCCCGATGAGGCCCGCGAGGATGGCAAGGTGGGCCGCAAGCCCATCGGTCAGTAGCGCGTCGCCAGGCTCTGCCGTGGCCCAGGGCAGGAACGCCGCGCAGCCCAGGGCCGCGGCGGCACCGGCGGCGCCCACCCAGGCGACACGGCGAGGCACCACCGCCAACACGGCAGCGGCCAGGAGCGGAACCGACGCGGTTCCGGCGGCGGCAGCTGGCCAGGTCATGCCGGGCGCGCCCTGGCCGGCGCCAGACGCGCCGCGGCGAGGCTGACGACGCCCAGGCTCACGAGCACCAGGGCGAGAGGCGCGGGGACGCCGGCCGTGCCGAGCACGGCCAGGGCCACCCCGTTCTCAAGCGACAGCAGGCCCAACGTCCGCAAGGCGCGGCCACGCCGGACCGCAATCGTCAGCAGTCCCAGCAAGGCCATCGCGAGCGCGGGCGCCAGCTCCTCCGGCGCGACCGCAGCCGCCAGCGCCGCCAACCCGGCGCCGAGCGCCACAGGCACCCAGCCGCCCGCGGCGGGGCGCAGGCTGCCAAACGACGGGCGCAGCAGCAGGGGCAGGCCTACGCCCTTGGCCCCGGTGATGAGGGCCGCCGCTGCCAGCGACGGTGAGGCTTGCAGCCAAGCCTGCCAGCCCACGGCGAGTGCCAGCACGGTCGCCTGTGCGGCGTAGGCGCCCAGCGCGGCGCCGGGCCGCCGCAACGCCAGCACGGCCAGGGACAGCGCCAGCGCCAGGCCACTCAGCCAGGGCGCCTCGGATACTGGCGGAACGGTCATGCCAGGCCCTGGCTCGCGAACAGGAACACGGCCGCCAAGAACGCCAGCGCCGCCGCGATGCCCAGCGCGGCCGGCACGCGCGCCACGGACGGCCCGGCAGCCACCGTATCCAGCACTGCCACGGCCACCCCGAGTGCGCCCACCTTGCCAACCCAAGCCACGATGCCGATGCTCCAAGCGAGCGGCCCTGCCCCGCCCGGCGCCAGGCCGAACGGCAGGACCAGCGCCGCCAACAGGCTGATCCACACCAGGGTGCGCAACTGTTCGGCAAAGGTGATGACCGCGAGGGCAGGCCCGGAATACTCAAGCGCCGCCGCGTCCCCCATGGAGGCGAGCGGCGGGCCGCCCTGTTCGCGCCGCGCCGTGGCGAACCCGACGATGGCCAGCGCCGCCGCGGCGGGAAGCCACGCGACCGCCAGCCCCTGCGGCGCGTCCTGCAGCGCCGCGCAGATGGCATCGAGGTTGCTGGTGCCGGCCAGGGTCGTCAGCAGCAGGATGACCAGAACCGTCGCGGGCGCCGCCCATACCGCGGCCAGCGTGATGCGGCTGGCGCCCATGCCGCCCAGCGCCGTGCCGGTCTCGTAGCCCGCAAGGGCCAGCGCGCACCGGTCCACGGCCAGCAGCCCGGCCAGCACAAGGAGGTCGGAAGCCGGGGCCGTCGCCATGCCCAGCGCGAACGACGGCACCAGCAGGGCGGCGACAAGGACGGCCGCGAGGCGCGCGAACGGGGCGCCCTCGAACAGCCAGGATGCCAGCACCGGCAGCACCGGCCGCTTGCGCCACAAGCGCACGAGGTCGCGCCACGGCTGCGCCAGCGGCGGCCCAGCCCGGCCCAGCAGGCGCGCACGGACCCGCGCCTGCACCCCCGCCAGCAGCGGCGCCCCGGCCAGCATCAGCGCCGTATGCAGCAGCAGGCTCGCAACGCCGGTCACCACGCGCCCCACAGCAGCAGCGCGACCACCAGGAGCAGCAGGCCAAGGGGAGCGCCAACACCCGGACGGCGCAGCCGGCTGGCAGCCTTGCCGGCCCATTGCCTCATGTCCTGCCGGGCTTGGCGCGGCGTGCCGGGCAACCGCGCTTGGCGCGGCGTGCCGGGATAGCCGAGGCTTTGCAGCAGCGCCTGGCTGGCCGACGCGGCGCTGTATTGGGAGGCCGGATCGCCGAAAGGCAGCCAGGGCGGCGGCTCGTCAAGGCCGCCATCCCAGGCCGGCACCCGCTGCCCGTCCTGCCCCGCCCTGCTTCGGGCGATCCAGGCCAGCACCATGCCGCACAGCGCCAGCAACGCCGCGATCCCCGGCGCGGCGTAGCCCGGCCCGTCCGCCTGCGCCGGGATCGCCAGCAGGCGCCCGGGCGCGTCAACGTCCAGCAGCCGCGCCACCACGGGGCGGATCAGCAGCAGGACGGAGGATGGCCACACCCCCACCAGCGCGCACAGCCCGGCCAGCCCGGCAACCACCAGCCGGACCCGGCGGGATGGTTCCTCCGCCGCCGCCGTCCGCGGCGTGCGCGGCCGGCCCAGGAAGCCGATGCCGATGAGCCGGATGGCCGCCGCCGCCACCAGCGCGGTGCCCAACGCCACCGCCGCCAGCACGGCCGCAACGCCCGCCTGCTGCCAGATGCCGCCGATCTCCGGAAGCGCCAGCAGGGATTGCAGCACCATCCACCGCCCGGCGAACCCCGCCGTCAGCGGCAGGCTCGCCAGGCTGGCGGCGCCCGCGACAGCGCCCAGAGTGATGCCGGGCATGCTCCGGATCAGCCCGCCCAGCCGGGACAGCGCCCGCGTCCCCGCCCCGCGCGCCACGGCGGCGGCGCATAGCGCCAGCAGCACATCAGCCAGCGCGTAGCCGACCACGTGCAGCAGCGTCCCCCCGAGCGCCAGGGCGGCCAAGGCCGGTGCATCGGCGTCGCGCGCCGCCAGCGCCGCGCCAAGCCCAGCCACGGCCAGCCCCGCCGCGCCCATGCGGCTCGCGTCCAGGATCGCCAGCAGGTCATCCTCGGCGTTGGCCCGCAAGCCACCCAGCACCGCCGCCCCGGCGCCCAGGACCAGCAAGGGCGCCGCCCACCAGCCGGGCGCCGTGGGGCCGCAAAGGTCGAGCAGCACGCGGACGAGCACGTAAAGCGCAACCACCGCCATGCTGCCGGACAGCGGCGTGCCGACCGGCTCCGTCTGCACGGCGGCCTGGGCGGGCCAGGCCAGTTGCGACGCGGCGCCCAGCAACGCCAAGACCAGGACGGCCGTTGCCCGCGCACCCCCCGGCGGCACGGCGCGCATCGCGGCGAACCGCAGGTCCGGCGGCGCGCCCGGCGGCGTCAGCAACGCCACCATCGCCATCAGGCACAGGACGCCGCAGGACGCCTGCTCCAGGCCCGGCCGGGCCGCCGGGTCCGCGCCCCGGGTCGCCACCGCGGCGAGGCCGAAGCACAGCACCAGGGTGAACCCGTCTGCCGCGAACGGCGTCAGGATGGTGGCCCAGATGGCGACCGGCAGCCGCGGCGGTCCGCCGTCCAGCGCCGCCGCCGCGCCCAGGGCGCACAGGACCAGCGCGAACAAGGCCGACAGCGCGTCGCAGCCCCAGTACAAGCCGCCGGTCGGCCCGACCGGCACGGCGACGGGATCGGTCCACCCGCCGGCAAGGGCCAGCACCGCGAGGACCAGGCCAATCACGCAGCCGGCCCAGCTTGCCGCACCGATCAATCGGCTAGCGGCTGCAACAAGTC
>CAXSEX010000026.1:15110-19616 GCA_964236415.1 uncultured Acetobacteraceae bacterium
ACAGACAGCGGGCGCGACGGATCGGGGGCGGCCAAACGCCTACTCGCCGCCGCCTGGCGCCGCATGGGTCCGGGTGGCGGGCAACCGCGGATCGGCGGCGCGGGGGTGTCGGGCGGGGTGGGTCATGCTTCCTCCGGCCCGTGGCATCCGGGACTCCGGCGACGATAAGGCGACCCGTCCTGGAATGGCAACGCTTCCTGTATATCGGGCGTTGACCAGGACCGCCGCGCGCTGGATGCTGCGGGGCAGCAATCACTCACTTTGTCACTTATCTTGCAAGGATTGGCCCATGCGACTCCGCACCTTCCTGCTGGCCGGCGCCGCGCTGCTGTGCGCGGCCTCCGCCGAAGCCAAGACCCTGGTGTATTGCTCCGAAGGCTCGCCGGAGAACTTCAGCCCGATGCTGAACACCACCGGGACGACGTTCGACGCGAACCACCCCATCTATGGCCGGCTGCTCGACTTCAAGCCCGGCACCACCAGCGTCGAGCCGGGCCTGGCCGAGCGTTGGGACGTGTCGCCGGATGGGAAGGTTTACACCTTGCACCTGCGCCCGGGCGTGAAGTGGCACAGCAACGCCCAGTTCAAGCCGACGCGCGACTTCAACGCCGACGACGTGCTGTTCACCTTCAACCGACAGGGCCAGGAGGACAACCCGTTCCACAAGGTGTCCGGCGGGTCCTACGACTACTACGGCGACATGGGCCTGGCGAAGCTGATCGCCAGCATCGAGAAGGTGGACCCCCTCACCGTCCGCTTCACCCTGACCGAGCCTTCGGCGCCGTTCCTGCCGGACCTCGCGATGGAGTTCGCCGCCATCCAGTCCGCCGAGTATGCGGACACGCTGCTCAAGGCCGGCAAGCCCGAGCAGATCGACCAGGTGCCCATCGGCACCGGCCCATTCAGCTTCGTCGCCTACCAGCGCGACGCCACCATCCGTTACCGCCGGTTCGACGGATTCTGGGGACCGAAGGCGAAGCTCGACGCACTCGTGTTCTCCATCAACAAGGACCCCGCCGTGCGCTTGGCGAAGCTGCGCGCCAACGAGTGCCAGGTTTCGGCTTACCCGGCGCCGGCGGACCTGCCGGGCATCCGGTCTGATGCGTCCTTGATGCTCATGGACCAGCCGGGCCTCAACATCGGCTACCTCGCCTTCAACACGCAGAAGAAGCCGTTCGACGACAAGCGGGTGCGGCAGGCGCTGAACATGGCCATCGACAAGAAGGCCATCATCGACGCGGTGTACCTCGGCGCCGGGCAGCCGGCCAAGAACCTGATCCCGCCGACGATGTGGTCGTACAACGACGCCGTGCAGCCCTGGCCGTTCGACCCCAATGCCGCCAAGAAGCTGCTGGCCGACGCGGGCCTCTCCGAGGGGTTCGAAACCGACCTGTGGGCCATGCCGGTGCAGCGGCCCTACAACCCCGACGCCCGGCGCATCGCCGAGCTGATGCAGTCCGACCTCGCGAAGATCGGCGTCAAGGCGCGGATCGTCAGCTACGAATGGGGCGAGTACCGCAAGCGCATCCAGGCCGGCGACGACATGACGGCGCTGTTCGGCTGGACCGGCGACAACGGCGACCCCGACAACTTCTTCGTGCCGCTCGCCGGCTGCGCCGCCGCCCGGCCCGGCGGCGGCAACGTCGCCAAATGGTGCAACAAGGAGTTCGACGCCCTGGTGAACAAGGCCGCCACGCTCACCGACCAGGGCGAGCGCGCCAAGCTGTACGAGCAGGCCCAGGTGGTCATGCGCGAGGAAGCGCCGTTCTTCCTGATCGCGCACTCCATCACCTATCAGCCGATGCGTAAGGACGTCACCGGCCTCGTCATGAGTCCCTTGGGCATCCACGATTTCGCCCCGGTCGATATCCAGTAATCCTCAGCCATGCTCCGCCTCCTGGCCCGGCGGCTGGCGCTGATCGTCCCCACTTTCATCGGCGTCACGCTGCTGGGCTTCCTGCTGATCCACTCCATCCCCGGCGACCCCGTGGAGGTCCGCGTCGGCGAGCGCGGCATCTCCCCGGAGCGCCTCGCCTACTTCCGCCACGAGCTTGGCCTCGACCAGCCGCTGTGGAAGCAGTTCCTCGACTACCAGGGTCAGCTCCTGCACGGCGACCTCGGCCGCTCCGTCGTCACGCAGGAAAGCGTGTGGGCCGAGTTCAAGACGTTCTTTCCCGCGACGCTTGAACTCGCCGCCTGCGCCCTGCTGTTCGCCGTCGTGCTCGGCCTGCCGCTCGGCGTGATGGCGGCGGTGCGGCGCGGGTCGGCGCTGGATTACGGTCTGATCGGGCTGTCCGTCACCGGGGCGTCGATGCCGATCTTCTGGTGGGGGCTGATGGCGGTGCTGATCTTCTCGGTCGCCCTCGGCTGGACGCCGGTGTCGGGGCGCATCGACGACCTTTACTACGTCGAGCCGTGGTCCGGCTTCCTGCTGATCGACGCTTGGTGGAGCGACGACGCCGGGGCGTTCCGCTCCGCTTTGCGCCACCTGATCCTGCCGGCCATCGTGCTGGGCACCATCCCGCTTGCCACCATCGCCCGCATGACCCGGTCCGCGATGCTGGAGGTGCTGGGGGAGGACTACGTGCGGACCGCGCGGGCGAAGGGCCTGGCGCCGGGCCGCGTCGTGGTGGTGCACGCGCTGCGCAATGCGCTGATCCCTGTCGTCACCGTGCTCGGCCTGCAAGTGGGCGCGTTGCTGGGCGGCGCGATCCTGACCGAGACGGTGTTCGCCTGGCCCGGCGTCGGCCACTGGCTGGTCGAGAGCGTGCAGCGCCGCGACTACAACGTGCTGCAAGGCGGCACCCTGCTGATCGCCGTGCTGGTGATGCTGGTGAACCTCGGCGTCGACGTGCTTTACGGCGTGCTGAACCCAAGGTTGCGGCATTGAGCGCCACATCCGAGGCTCCGGCAGTGAGCGCCCCGCTTGCCGCGCCCCGCGCCGGGCTGTTCCGCCGCCTGCTGGAGAACCCAGGCGCGGTGGCCGGGCTGGCGGTCATGACGGTGCTGGTTGTCCTTGCCATCGCCGCCCCCATCGTCGCGCCGCACGGCCCGGCCGAGCAGTTCCGGGAACACTTCCTGGCCCCGCCGTTCCAGCAGGCGACGTTCCCCCTCGGCACCGACAGCCTGGGGCGGGACATCCTGACCCGGCTGATCTACGGCGCGCGGCTGTCGTTGCTGATCGGCGCGACCGTGGTGGCGCTGTCGCTTTCGGTCGGCACCCTGCTGGGCCTGGTCGCGGCGTTTGCCGGCGGGGTGCTGGACGTGGCGATCATGCGGCTGATGGACGTGCTGCTGGTGTTCCCGAGCCTGCTGCTGGCCATCGTCGTGGTGGCGATCCTGGGACCCGGGCTGACCAACGCCATGCTGGCCGTGGCCGTCGTGCTGCTGCCGGGCTACGTGCGGCTGTCGCGGGCGGCGGCGCTGGGGGAGCTGACGCGCGAGTACGTGGTGGCGACGCGCAGCGCCGGGGCCGGGATGCTGCGGCTGATGCTGCTGGTCGTGCTGCCCAACTGCCTGGCGCCGCTGATCGTGCAGGCGACGCTCGGCTTCTCCGCCGCCATCCTGGATGCGGCGGCGCTCGGCTTCCTCGGCCTTGGCGCGCAGCCGCCCACGCCGGAATGGGGCACCATGCTGGCCGACGCGCTGCAGTTCTACCAGCGCGCCTGGTGGCTGCTCGCCTTTCCCGGCATCGCCATCCTGGTCACGGTCATGGCGTTCAACCTGCTGGGCGACGGCCTGCGCGACGCGCTCGACCCGAAGCTGCGGCGATGACCGCGCTGCTGGAGGTCCGCAACCTGTCGGTCGCGTTCGGCCCGTTCCACGCGGTGGAAGGGGTGGACCTCCTGGTGGCGCCGGGCGAGGTGCTGTGCGTCGTGGGCGAATCCGGCTCGGGCAAGAGCGTGTCCATGCTCGCCGTCATGGGCCTGCTGCCGCGCACCGGGCGGGTGGCGGCGGACCGGGTGGCGTTCCGCGGCGCGGACGTGCTGCACGCCACGCCGCGCGGCCGGCGCCGCCTGATCGGGCGGGAGATGGCGATGGTGTTCCAGGAACCCACGACCTCGCTCAACCCCTGCTACCCCATCGGCTGGCAGATCGCGGAAGCGATGCGCGCCCATCACGCCGCACCCCGCGCCGAGATCCGCGGCCGGGTGGTGTCGCTGCTGGGCCAGGTCGGCGTGCCCGCGCCGGAGCAGCGGATGCGCGCCTTCCCGCACCAGCTGTCCGGCGGGCTGAACCAGCGGGCGATGATCGCCATGGCCATCGCCTGCAACCCGGCGCTGCTGATCGCCGACGAGCCGACCACCGCGCTGGACGTGACGGTGCAGAAGGGCGTGCTGGACCTGCTGGTGGGGTTGCAGCGGGAGCGCGGCATGGGCCTCGTGCTCATCACCCACGACATGGGCGTGGTGGCGGAGACGGCGCAGCGTGTCCAGGTGATGTACGCCGGCCAGGTGATGGAGGTGCAGCCCGCCGCCCCCTTGTTCGCCCACCCCCGCCACCCCC
>CAXSEX010000027.1:0-19567 GCA_964236415.1 uncultured Acetobacteraceae bacterium
GGTGATCACCGGCGGCCCGCTGTCGGACCGCAAGGGCGTGAACGTGCCGGACGTCGCGCTGCCGATCCCGGCGCTGACCACGAAGGACCGGATCGACCTCGACTTCGCGCTGGCGAATGGGGTCGACTACATCGGGCTGAGCTTCGTGCAGCGGGCGGAGGACGTGGCGGAGGCCAAGGCGATCACCGCCGGGCGCGCCTGGATTATGACCAAGCTGGAAAAGCCGCAGGCGCTTGACAACCTCGACGAGATCCTGGCGCTGTCGGATGCGGTGATGGTGGCGCGCGGCGACCTCGGCGTGGAGCTGCCGCCCGAGGAGGTGCCACTGGCGCAGAAACGCATCGTGCGCGCGGCGCGGGAGCGCGGCCTGCCCGTCGTGGTCGCGACCCAGATGCTGGAAAGCATGATCACCGCCCCAGCCCCCACCCGGGCGGAAGCGTCCGACGTGGCGACCGCGGTGTTCGACGGCGCCGACGCCGTCATGCTGAGCGCCGAGACCGCCGCCGGCCAGTATCCTTACGAGGCCGTCAACATCATGGACCGCATCATCGAGCGGGTGGAGCGCGACCCCGGCTGGCGCGCCATCACCGAGGCGAGCCGCCCGGCGCCGGAGCCGGTTTCGGCGTCGGCCATCGCCGCCGCGAGCCGGCAGGTCGCGCATACCATCAACGCGGCGGCGATCATCGCCTTCACCGATGGCGGCAGCACGGCGCTGCGCGTGGCGCGGGAGCGTCCGGATTGCCCGGTGCTGGGCGTGAGCACGAACCTTTCGACGGCGCGGCGGCTTGCGGTGGTGTGGGGCGTGCACGCGCTGGTGACGCCGGAGGTGCACACGATGTCGGAAGCGGTGACGCGGGCCACGCGGCTGGCGCGCGGCGAAGGGACGGCGGCGCCGGGCCAGGAAGTGGTGGTGACGGCCGGCACGCCGTTCGGCCAGCCCGGCACCACCAACGCGCTCCGTGTGGCGCAGGTGAGATAGGGCGTGGCGGACCTCGGCTGGATCGAGCGCGCGCCGGGCCGGCCGTATTTCGTCACCGACGCCGGCGCCCCCTGGACGCCCATCGGGCAGAACGACGCGATCAGTTGGCCGGAATGGCGCGGCCTGCTGCGCCGCCGCGACCTCGGCGCCGTCGAACGGCACTTGGGCTTCTTGCGCGACAGCGGCGTGACCTGCCTGCGGTTCATGCTGGAATACGCGCAAACCGGCGAGCACTTCTTCGAGCAGCCGGCCGGCACCTTCAACCCGGTGCTGGTCCAGCTGTGGGACGACCTGTTCCGGCTCACGGCGGCGGCCGGGCTGCGCATCCTGCTGACCCCGTTCGACACCTACTTCCACTGGGTGCGTTGGGACCTGCACCCCTACAACGCCGCCAATGGCGGCCCCTGCCCCGACCGCACCAGCTTGATGGTACATCCGGGCGTGCGGGCGCTGGTCAAGGCGCGGCTGGCCTTCGTCACCGGGCGCTGGGGCGGCGGCGGCGCCCTGTTCGCTTGGGACCTTTGGAACGAGATGCACCCGGTGCAGGGCGAGGACCGGCCCGACTGCTTCGACGACTACATCGGCGACGTGGGGCCGTTCCTGCGCAACCTGGAGCGGCGGCTGCATGGCCAGGCGCATCCGCAATGCGTGTCGGTGTTCGGGCCGGAACTGCACTGGAAGCCTTGGCTGAACGCGCCGGTGTTCCGCCACCCGGCGCTCGATTTCGCCAACAACCATTTCTACGAGGAAGGCACCATCGACGACCCGCGGGACACCGTCGCCCCGGCGCTCGCGGTCGGCCAGCTGGTGCGGGAAGCGTTGGCGGAGATCACCGACCAGCGCCCGTTCTTCGACAGCGAGCACGGCCCGATCCACGCCTTCAAGGACCGTGGGACCACCTTGGCGGAGCCGTTCGACGACGAGTACTTCCGGCACCTGCAATGGGCGCACCTGGCGTCCGGCGGCGCGGGCGGCGGCATGCGCTGGCCGAACCGCGACCCGCACGGCCTGACGCCCGGGATGCGGCGGGCGCAAAGGGGCTTGGCCGACTTCCTGCCGCTGGTGGACTGGCCGCGCTTCGACCGGCGGCCCCTTGAGGCTGGCGTCAGCGACCCGGCCGTCGCGTGCTTCGCCTGCGGGGATGCCCGGCAGGCGGTGCTGTGGCTGCTGCGCACCACGCCGCTGCTGCCGGACGGCCGGGTTGATCCGGACTGCCGCTCGGCCGTGTCGGTGCGGGTGCCGGGCCTGGCTGCCGGGCGTTATTGGGCGACGACATGGGACACGCGCGCAGGGTGCGAAACCGGCCGCCTGCCGGTCATGGCCGGCGCGCAGGGGCTTAGGATCGACTTGCCGGCAATGCCCGCTGACGTTGCGGTTGCAATCCGTTCTGCCTAGGGTTGCCGGTGGCCCGGACGTGCGGGCGGCCTACCTGGGCGGCAAGACGGTGGCCGCGGCGGCCGGCTGAAGCGGCGTCGGCGGCCAGGCGCCTGGGTCCGCCGCCGCCTGGGCCAGCCAGGCGCGCACGTCCGCCGGGCTGCCGAACCACTCGTCCACCCGCAGCCCGGCGCCGCCCATGGCGCGGGCCGCGCGCATCCCGTCCTCGTCCGTCACGTCGTCGCCGATGAAGATCGGCTGCCGGCCGGCAAACGGCGCCTCGGTCATCAGCGTGTGGACGGCGCTGCCTTTGTCGGCGCCGCGGGGGCGCACTTCCCAGGCCATCAGCGCCTCCATGAGTTGGAACTGGTCCGCCAGCGGGGCGATCAGCGCCAGGGCCGCTTCCCGCAGCGCCGGCCCCAATTCCGGCACGGCCCGGTAGTGCAGCACGAAGCCGCGCTGCTTCTGCTCCAGCAGCGCGCCGGGATGCGCGTCGGCGATGCGCGCGGCCTCCATCACCCACTCGACCGGCGGGCTGGGCAGGCTGACGCGGACGACCTCGGCACCGGGCGCGTGGCGGATGGCGCCGCCGTGCTCCCCGGCGACGGCGTAGGGAACGTTGGCGAACAGCCCATCCACCTGCTCGATCGGACGCCCGGTCACCACGGCGAGCGCCCCGCCCATGATCTCGCGCAGCCGGCACAGCGCCTCCGTCAAGCCCGGCGCCACCCGCACCAGGTCCGGCGTGGGCGCGATGTCCAGCAGCGTGCCGTCCATGTCGAGCAGCAGCGCCGACCGCGCCGGCTCCAGCGCGCCCAGCGGCCCGCTCAATGGCACGAGGTCACCCGGAGGTCGTAGATCGGGTGCTCCATCAGCGACAAGGCAGGTGCGCTGGCCAGCATCCAGCCGCGGAACGCCGTGCCCGTGGCCCGGCCGTCCGTCACCTCCAGGAACGCCGCGCTGTCCTGCGGCAGGTCGGGCGGGCGGGACACGCAGCCGCGCAGGGTGATGGTCAGCGACCCCCACGACACGCTCTGCCCCACCCGCACGGTCAAGGGCGAGGGCTGGGCGCGCACCTTGTCGAGCACGGACAGCTCGGCGGTGTCGCGCGGCTGCCAGGCGTCGGGCGGTGATTGGGGGGGCGACGGCGGCCCGGCCGCCAGCGTCGGCGCGGCCCAGGCCGCGAGCAGCGCCAACAGCGGGAGCCGGCGCGTCACCGGCGCTTCGGGCTGCGCAGGCCCGCGACCATATTCGCCATGATGCGGCGCATTGCGGCATCGTCCACGCCCATCAGCACGGCATCCTCAAACGCATCCTGCAGCACCTGCGCGGCCTCGGCATGGTTGTCCTCAAGCACCCGCAGCTTTTCCCGGCAGGACACCGCGCCGCCGTCAGGCGTCGGCCAACGGTCGGGCATGTCGCTCATCCTGGGCTCATTTCGGCGGCTCGGCCTTTTTCTGATCGAGCGACTTCTGCGTCGCGTCGGCCAGGCTGCCCACGTTGAAGATGAACTTGCCCAGCAGGTCCTCCAGGTTCGCGGCGGATTGCGTGATCGTGACGACGCCGCCATCCCCCAGCATCTTGTCGCTGCCGCCGGGGCTGAGGCTCATGAACGCGCCGCCCAGCAAGCCCCCGGTCGAGATCGTCGCGCTGCTGTCGTCCGAAATCTTGATGCCCGGCTGCAAGGTGAAGCTCACCACGGCCTGATAGGATTGCGGGTCGATGCGGGTGGACACCACGCTGCCGACCTTCACCCCGGCCAGGCGCACATCCGCGCCGGAGCCGATGCTGCCCACGTTGTCGAACTTCGCCGAAAGCCGGGTGCCGCTGCCGACGCCCCGGCCGGTGTTGGCCGCCGCGTATGCCATGAACCCCGCGGTGACAACCAGCACCGCAGCCCCGGCCGCCAGCTCGGCGACGCTCCGCTTCGATCCCGCCATGCCCTTAGCTGCCCGGCGTCCATGATTCGTAGTCGCCGGTGGCCGGGGCGCGGTGCCCGCCGCGGTAGTCGTGCCCCGGCGGACGATAGCTCCCCGGCGTGCCGGTCAGGTTGGGCTGGTGCGGCTTCTGCCAGAACTTGCGTGACGCCATCGGGATCGGCTCGTTTGTGGTGTAATGCAGCCAGGCGTGCCATTCGGCCGGCACCTGGCTGGCATCGACTTCGCCAGCATACAAAACCCAACGGCGGGACGGCAGGCCGGGACGGGCGCGCTTTTCCTCGAAATAGCGGTTGCCGGCGGGGTCGCTGCCCACGGGCCGGCCACGGAAGTAGGTGAACAAGCGGGTGCCGATATCCATGCAGTTGGTATAAGCGACCCGGCCGGCGCGGTCCATCGCGCTTCGCCGGGCAAGATTCGCCTTTCCCAACGATGGCTCTGCCCGTAGCATCGGGCCATGGGGATGGCATGAGCACCACTCGGATCTGGCGCGGCGTGCGGATGCGCGACACGGCGGCCGGCGCCGACCCGGACGCGCCGGAGCGCGCCCTGACCCTGCCGGCTTCCTGGGACGACCGGGCGGCGAGCGCGCTGGCGGCTCTGGCGCCGGGCGAGGGCCGCGTCACCCTGCCGCGGGCCGCGGATAGCTGGATACGTCCCGTCGCGACCCGGGCGCGGGAGGCCGGGGATGGCGCCCTGGCCGACCGCCTGCATGCGCTGCTGCTGCACCGGCAGGCTGCGCCGACCGCGCCGGTGTGGCACGGGGGCGTCGGCGCGCCGCCGGGCTTCGTGCTGAACCTCCCGGCCTTCCATGACGGGGCGCACGGGTTCGACACCGCCGGGTTCGCCGACGCGGTGACGACCGCGGCCGTCGCCCTGCGGCTCACTGCCCCCGGCGCGCCGCAGTTCGCCGTGGGGTTCACCGACCTTGACGGGCTGCTGGCGTTGCTGAAGCTCGACTATGACAGCCCGGCCGCGCGGGACGTGGCGCGGTGCCTCGCCGCCTTGCTGCGCGGCGCCGCCGACCTGGCCTTCGCCGGCGACCAGCCCGACCTGCTGTCCCGCCTGCCGCGATGGCCGATGCCGCCGCCGCAATGCGCGGTGCCGGCGCTGGCCGCCGCGGCGTTCGACGCGCGGGCGGCGGCGCTGCGCGGCTCGGCGGGCCTGCCCTGCACGGCGATCCTGCCGCCTGGCCCGGCTGATGCGCTGCTGGGCGCCGAAACCGGCGGCATCGCGCCGAGCTTCTCCCCCATCGGACCCGGCGGCGCGCTGACCCGCGCGGCGCTGGCCCGGCTCGCGGCCCACGGCATGACGGCGGAGGCCGCGCTGGCCCGGCTGCTTTCGGGTGATCCGGTCCTGGCCCCGGCGGGATTGGCGGCGCACCAGGCGATGCACGATGCCGTTATGCCCTTTATGCATGTCATGCCGCCGCGCCCGGTCGCTGGCGCCGCGCCGGCGCAGCCGCCGCATCGCCGGGAACTGCCCGCCCGCCGCCGGGGCTACACGCAAAAGGCCGCGGTCGGGGGCCACCGGGTTTACCTCCGCACCGGCGAGTACCCCGATGGCAGCCTGGGGGAAATCCACGTCACGCTGCCGCGGGAGGGCGCGGCGCTGCGCGGCATGATGGACAGCCTTGCCGCCGCCGTCAGCCTGGGGCTGCAGCACGGCGTTGCGTTGCAGGACTACGTGGACAGCTTCACCCTGACCCGGTTCGGACCGGCCGGCCCCGTGGAGGGCGACCCGGACGTCGGCCACGCGACCTCCATCCTCGACTACGTGTTTCGAAATTTGGCCATCGCCTACCTGGGGCGGTGCGATGTTCCCGAGGGGGTGCCGGATGCGGCGGACGACAGGCCGACTGCGCCGCTGCTGCCCATGGACCTGCCGGCCCAGCGCCGCGCCCGGCGGCCCGGGCTGCGGCTGGTGGCCAACGGATAGGACTGCACGATGAATGCTATCGACGCGCGGTTGGCTGAACTCGGCATTGACCTGCCGGCCGCCATGGCGCCGCTCGCCAACTACGTGCCGTATGTCGTGGCCGGCAACCTAGTCGTCGTCTCCGGCCAGCTTCCGGCGGTGGACGGCAAGGTGGCCGTCGTCGGCAAGGTCGGCGCGGAGGTCAGCGTCGAGCAGGGGCAGCACGCCGCCCGGCTGTGCTTCACCAACGTGCTGACCCACCTGCGCCAAGCCTGCGGCGGCGATTTGGGCCGGGTCAGGCGGGTGGTGCGGCTTGGCGGGTTCATCGCTTCCCCGCCCGAGTTCACCCAGCATGCCGCGGTGATGAACGGCGCGTCGGATTTGGCCGTCGCGGTGTTCGGCGAGGCCGGGCGCCATGCCCGCAGCACCATCGGCGTCCCTGCCCTGCCGCTCGGCGCCGCGGTCGAGGTTGAAGGCTTATTCGAAATCGCCTGAAGGCTTTGTTCGGGCGGCCTCCGCGCCATATCCCCCGGATGCCCGACAGCCTCCCCACGCTCACGCTGACGTTGCACCCCCACATCGCCGAAATCCCGGCGGCGGAGTGGGACGCCTGCGCCGGACCCGGCAATCCCTTCGTCAGCCACGCCTTCCTGAGCGCGCTGGAGGACAGCGGGTCGGCCAACTCCCGCACCGGCTGGATGCCGCAGCACGCGGCGCTGCGCGAGCATGACCGCATCGTGGCCGTCGTGCCGATGTATGCGAAGTCGCACAGCTACGGCGAGTACGTGTTCGACCATAGCTGGGCCAATGCCTTCGAGCGGGGCGGCGGCAGCTATTATCCCAAGCTGCAGGTTGCCGTGCCGTTCAGCCCGGTGCCCGGCCCGCGCCTGCTGGCCCGTGACGGGATCGAGACGGAGGCGCTGGGCCATGCGCTGGCGCAGGCTTGCGACGAGCTGAGCCTGTCCTCGGTGCACGCGACGTTCTGCACCCGCGCGGATTGGGAAGCGCTGGGCCGCGCCGGGTGGCTGCAACGCCTGGGCACGCAGTTCCATTGGGAAAACGCGGGCTACAAGACGTTCGACGATTTCCTGGGCACGCTGAGCTCCCGCAAGCGCAAGTCGCTCAAGCGGGAGCGTCGGGATGCCAACGCGGCCGGGCTGGACTTCCTGGCGCTGCGCGGGCACGAGATCACGCCGCGGCATTGGGATGCGTTCTACCGGTTCTACACCTCCACCGTGGACCGCAAGTGGGGCAGCGCCTACCTGACCCGCAAGTTCTTCCCGCTGCTGTCGGAGCGCCTGGGCGAGCGCGTGGTGCTGATGATGGCCGAGCACAACGGCACCCCGGTGGCCGGCGCGCTCAACTTCGCGGGTGACGAGGCGCTGTATGGCCGCAACTGGGGCTGCCGCGGCGATTGGCCGTTCCTGCACTTCGAGCTGTGCTACTACCGCGCCATCGAGTTCGCGATTGAGCACGGCCTCCAGCGCGTGGAGGCCGGGGCGCAGGGCGAGCACAAGATCCAGCGCGGCTACATGCCGCGGCCAACCTATTCCGCCCACTGGATCGCCCATGCCGGGCTGCGCCGCGCCGTGGCCGGCTTCCTGGACAGCGAGCGCCCGGCCGTGCAGTCCCACATGGAAGCGCTGGCCGAACTCTCGCCTTACCGCCGGGCGGGAGACTCGGAGGGCTGACACGGCACAGCGGCGACGCCCGGCCACGCGGCGGGCGAGGCCGGCGCCTGAAGCCATCCGGCCCGGGGCACTTGGTGCGCCGCCGTCGCGACAAGGCGGCCATCCCGCCAGCGTGCGGCCTTGCTCCGCAGCATCTCCGAAACCAGGAGCGGCACGAAGGCGTCGGGCGCCATGCCGAACGCGAGCGCGGCGTGGCTGCGGAACCACGGCGCGTCGAGCAGGACGCCGGGGATGGCGGACTCCTCCAGGCCGTCCGTCAGCATCAGGTTGTGGGAGAAGATGCGCTTGCAGGCGTGCCAGGCGACCCGCTCTGGCTTCTCCCGCCAACTGCGCAGGCGGCGGCGGGCGCGGTCGAAGGCTTGGGGCAGGTCGGTGATCGCCGGGCCGTGACCGGAATAGCCGATGCGGGCCGGCAGCCTCGCCAGGCGCTCGATGCCGTCCGCCGCGCGGTCCAGGGAGTCCCGGCCCTCCCGATGGGGGTTCAGCCAGCCGATGTCGGCGTCGTGCAGCGCGTCCCCCAGCACCAGGATCTCATGCTCCGCCGAGTACAGGCTGATGTGCCCGGCCGTGTGCCCCGGCGTCGCCACCACCTGCCAAGCCCACCGCCCGGCGCTCACCATGTCGCCGTCGTGCAGCCTCCGGTTCACCTGGTACGGCTCGACCGGCTGCCGCAGCCAATCGGCGCGGCACGCATCGGGGTCGCGGCGGTTCACCATCGCTGCCTCCTCCGCCTGCGCCGCGATGAAGACGCCGTGCTGCGCCTGCAATGCGTGGTTGCCGCCGCTGTGGTCGCAATGGAAATGCGTGTTGACGACGAGGCACAACGCGGACGGCGCAACGCTCTGCGTCTGGAGCCAGCGCAGCAGCTCCGGAACGTCGGCGCCAAAGCCGGTATCGACCAGCACCGGGCGGCTGCCGTGCAGCAGGACAACGTTGGCGTTGGGATAGGGGCGCTGGAAGAAGCTGACGGGGATCATGGGACCCGGGTAGCATGACGCAACGGAATTTCCACCAATCTTAGCTACCCTGGCGCCATGTCGAAGGGGCCAGTCATGGAGGCGGACGGGGCTGCCTGGTGCGGCAGCGCGTCAGATTTTGTTGCGGGTCCGGCTTGCGGCGGCGCGGCGCTGCTGCGGGACGCCCTGGCCACCGTTCCCGGCGCACGGGATTGGGCGGTCCTGCTGAACTACCGCCTGCTGCGGCTGGGCCGCCGGGTGGATGCGATCCTGGTCATGCCGGGTGCCGTCCTGGTGTTCCGCATCGTGATCGAAGCGTCCCGGTTCCGGCCCGCTGACCGGGTTGCAGTCGAGGATGCCGCCCTCGACCTCGCCGATTTCCACGGCGGCTGCCGGCGCATGCCGGTCATCCCGGTCCTGGTGGTGCCGAACGGCGACCGCCCGCGGGGCGGCAGGCCGCTGCCGCTGCTGGGTGCGGCAGCCGTTATCGAAACGACCCGGCTGCTGCTGCCGGGCCTGCTGCGCGACATTGCCCAGGGCTTCCCGGCGGTGCCGGACGCCCCGCCGCCCAGTTCGTGGGCCACGGCGCCTTACCGTCCCGTTCCGGCTTTGGTGGAGGCGGCGTGCCTGCTTTATGCCCGCCATGATGTCACGGCGCTGACATTGGCGCAGGCCGGGCGCGGCGGCCTCGCCCGCACCACGGCCGCGGTGACGGAGGCAGTCGGGCGCGCAGAGGCAGACGGGCAGAATTGCGTGGTGTTCGTGACCGGCCAGCCCGGCGCCGGCAAGACGTTGTGCGGCCTCGACCTCGCCTTTGCCCAGCCGGGCAGCGCGTTCCTGACCGGCAACCCGACGCTGGTGCATGTCCTGCGGGAAGCCTTGGTGCGGGACGCCGCCGGGCGCGGCATGGCGCGGCGGGCGGCGCAGCAGCGGATGGAGGGGGTGATCCAGGCCCTGCCCCGGTTCCGTGACCACCATGTGCGGGAGCGCGTGCTGGTCATCGACGAGGCGCAACGCTGCTGGACCGCGGCGCATGCCGTTGGCAAGACCCGCAACCGCCCGGTCCCGCTGGCCACCTCGGAGGCCGGCCACCTGCTCGACATCATGGCCCGGCGCCGGGGCGGGTCGGTGATCGTCTGCCTGCTCGGCGGCGGGCAGGAAATCCACGATGGCGAGGGCGGCATCGCCGAGTGGGGCCGGGCCTTGGCCGAGCGTCCGGCATGGCGCGCTGTCGCGCCGTCCCATCCCATGCGGGCCGAGGACCCCCGCCAGCGCCTGCTGCCCGGCCTGGCCTTGGCGGTCGATGACCGGCTGCACCTGAGCCAGCCCGTGCGCAGCGTGCATGCGCCCTCCGCCGCGGCGTGGGTCGGGGCGATGCTGTCCAACCAGCCGCTGCAGGCGAACGGCATCGCCCGGGCCATGGGCAACCTGCCATTCCGGCTCACGCGGTCGCTGAACGCGATGCGGAGGGCGCTGGAAGGGCGGGGTACGCGCCAGGCGGGGTTGCTTGCCAGTTCCCATGCCCGCCGCCGTCGTGCGGAGGGGCTGGGCAGCGTGCTGCCGCACCAGGACGAGGACGCGGTGGCCCGCTGGTTCCTGGACCGCTGGCCGGACATCCGCAGCGCCGACGCGCTCGAAACCGTGGCGACCGAGTTCTGCGTGCAAGGACTTGAGCTTGACCACGCCGGGGTCTGCTGGGATGCAGACCTGGTCCGCACGGTTGACCGCACCGGCTGGCAGGCGCGAAGCCTGCGTGGCGCTGCCTGGACCACGCTGGGCCGGGCCGAGGCGGTGTCGAACCGGCTCAACGCCTACCGCGTGCTGCTGACCCGCGCCCGGTTCTTGACGGTGATCTGGGTTCCGCAAGGCGCCGTGCGGGACGTGACCCGTGACCCGGCACGATACGACGCGGTGGCAGACTATCTGCTGGAGTGCAGAGTCATTCCGCTAGACGAAACATCGGCATTGGCGGAGGATGCGGGCATGGCCGAGCCGACGCTGCTGTGATCCGCCTGCTCGCCGCGCTGCTGCTGCTGACGGGCGCTGCGCAAGCGGCCGAGTTGCGGGTTGCGACCTGGAACCTCGAATGGCTGACTGCGCGCCGGGCTGGCGACCCGGCGCTGCCCGAGGATGTGCGGCCGAAGCGTCCAGAGGACATCGACGCCCTCCGCCGCTACGCCCTGACGCTCGACGCCGATGTGGTCGCGTTTCAGGAGGTGGACGGACCCGACATGGCCGCCCGGGTTTTCCCGGCGGAGCGTTACACGATCATCACCACGGCGGATGACGTGGTGCAGCGCGTCGGCTTTGCCGTCCGCCGCGGCATCCCGGTGCGCCGCAACCCTGACCTGACCGGACTTGACGTGTTCCCCGGCGCTGCCCACCACCTGCGCAGCGGCGCGGACATCACGCTCGATCTGCCGGGCGCACGGCTGCGCCTGTTGGCGGTGCACCTGAAATCCGGCTGCAACCATGAACGGCTTTCGGGCGCGCACGGGGCCAACCTCGGTCGAACCTGCGAAACGCTGCGGCGGCAAATCGCCCCGCTTCAGGGCTGGATCGCCCAGCGGCGGGAGGAAGGCGTGCCGTTCGTGCTGCTCGGAGACTTCAACCGGCGGATGGATGGCCCGGACGAGCTTCTGGCCGCCTTGACGACGGCCGCGCCGCTGGCCCGCGCGACGGAAGGGCATGCCAGCCCGTGCTGGGGCGGCGGCAGCTTCATCGACCATATCCTGGCCGGCGGCGGGGCCCGAAGCTGGATGGTGCCGGACAGCCTTCGTGTCATGGTCTATCGGGAAACCAGCGACGCCGCGAAGGAGCAGCTTTCCGACCACTGCCCGGTGTCCGCCCGCTTCCGCCTGCCGGATTAGCCCGCTACGCTCCGCAGGCGTTGAACGGAGCCTTTGCCATGAGCCTGACCATCTTGATCACCGGCGCGACCGCCGGGTTTGGCGAGGCGATGGCCCGCCGCTTCGTGCGTGACGGCCACCGCGTGATCGCCGCTGGGCGCCGGGCCGACCGTTTAGAGACGCTTGCACAGGACCTGGGGAACGCCCTGCTCGCATTCCCGCTGGATGTGACCGACGCTGCGGCCACGGCGGCATTGCCGGGTTGCCTGCCGGAAGAATGGCGAAGCGTTGACGTGCTGGTGAACAACGCCGGGCTGGCTTTGGGCACGGCGCCGGCGTTCCAGGCCCGCCTTGAGGACTGGGACACGATGGTGGCCACCAACGTCACCGGGCTGATTCGGCTGACCCATGCGATGCTGCCGGGCATGGTGGCGCGCGACCAGGGCCACATTGTCAACATCAGCAGTTCGGCTGCGACCTACCCTTACCCCGGCGGCAATGTTTACGGCGCGACAAAGGCGTTTGTGACCCAGTTCAGCCTCAACCTGAAGGCGGACCTCGTCGGCACGGGAGTGCGGGTCACCGACTTGGAACCCGGCTTGGTCGGCGGCAGCGAATTTAGCCGCGTGCGCTATGGCGGCGACGCCGAAAAGGCCGCCGCGGTCTATGCCGGCACCACCCCGCTGTCGCCGCAGGATGTCGCAGAGGCAGCGGCTTGGGTTGTCGGCTTGCCCCGGCACGTCAACATCAACCGGATGGAGATGATGCCGACGTGCCAGGCGCCGGGGCCGCTGGCGATCAAGCGCCGGGACGGCTAGGCCGAAACCGACACGCCCTTCCAGAACGCGACGCGGCCACGGATGTCCGAAGCGGCCTCTTTCGGTTCGGGGTAGAACCAAACGGAGTCCTTGTTCAATTTGCCGCCCACGTTCAGCGACATGTAATGCGCGGTGCCCTTCCAGGGGCAAACACTTGTATAGTCGCTGGGCTCGACGAACTCCGACCGAAGGCTCGCCACGGGGAAATAGGCATTGCCTTCCACCGTGACGATGTCGTCGCTGGACGCGACGACCTGCCCATTCCAAACCGCTTTCATTATGACCTCTCCGAGACGAAAAGGCCGGGCACGAGGCCCGGCCTGAGTCGTGAAAACTATTCCGCCGTTTCCGGTTCTAGCTCCGACGAGCCTTCATCGCCATCGCCTTCCTTCGGCATCACCGATTGCGTAGCCTCGGTGAACTCGAATTCCAGCTCGTCGTCCCGCAGGGCAACCTTGACGGAGCCACCCTTCACCAGCTTGCCGAACAGCAATTCCTCGGCGAGCGGCTTCTTGATGTGCTCTTGGATCACCCGGCCGAGCGGCCGTGCCCCATAAAGGCGGTCATAGCCCCGCTCCGCCAGCCTCTCCTTCGCCGCCGACGACAGCTCGATGGTCACGTTGCGGTCGGCCAGCTGCGCCTCAAGCTGCATGACGAACTTCTCGACGACGCGGCCCACGATCTCCGGCGTCAGCCCGGCGAAGGTGATCGTGGCGTCCAGCCGGTTGCGGAACTCCGGCGTGAACAGCCGCTTGATCGCCTCCGTGTCCTCGCCCTCACGCTGGTCGCGGCCAAAGCCGATGGCCTCCTTGGCCAGGTCGCTCGCCCCAGCGTTGGTGGTCATGATCAGGATCACGTTGCGGAAATCCACGACCTTGCCGTTGTGGTCGGTCAGCTTTCCGTGATCCATTACCTGCAGCAGGATGTTGAACAGGTCGGGATGCGCCTTTTCGATCTCGTCCAGCAACAGCACGCAATGCGGGTGCTGGTCGATGGCGTCGGTCAGCAAGCCGCCCTGGTCGAAGCCAACGTAGCCCGGCGGCGCCCCAATCAGGCGGGAGATGCTGTGCCGCTCCATGTACTCGCTCATGTCGAACCGGGTCAGCTCGATACCGAGGGTGCTGGCGAGCTGCCGTGCCACCTCAGTCTTGCCAACGCCGGTGGGGCCGCTGAACAGGTAGTTGCCAATCGGCTTCTCCGCCTCACGCAGACCGGCGCGGGACAGCTTGATCGCGGCAGCCAGCGCCTCGATCGCCTTGTCCTGGCCGAACACCATGGCCTTCAGGTCACGCTCCAGGTTGCGCAACGTTTCCTTGTCGTCGGCCGACACCGACTTGGGGGGGATGCGGGCGATCTTGGCGACCACCTCCTCGACGTCGCGCAGCGTCACCAGCTTGCGGCGCTTGCCCTCCGGCTGCAGCATCCGGCTCGCGCCGACCTCATCGATCACGTCGATGGCCTTGTCCGGAAGCTTGCGGTCGTTGATGTACTTGGCCGAAAGCTCCACCGCGCCGCGGATCGACTCCTCGGTGTAGCGGACCTTGTGGTGCTTCTCGTAGTTGGTCTTGAGGCCGCGGAGGATCTTGATGGCGTCCTCCATCGACGGCTCGTTCACGTCGATCTTCTGGAAGCGCCGCACCAGGGCGCGGTCCTTCTCAAAGTAGTTCCGGTACTCCTTGTACGTCGTGCTGCCCACGCAGCGCAGGCTGCCCGCGGCGAGGGCCGGCTTCAGCAGGTTGGACGCATCCATCGCGCCGCCGCTGGTTGCACCCGCACCGATGACGGTGTGGATTTCGTCGATGAACAGGATGCTGCCGGGATGCGCCTCAAGCTCCGTCACCACCGCCTTCAGGCGTTCCTCGAAATCGCCGCGGTAGCGCGTGCCGGCCAGCAAGGCGCCCATGTCGAGGGCGAAGATCGTGGACTTCGCGAGGACTTCGGGCACGTCGCCCTCGACGATGCGCTTGGCCAGGCCCTCGGCGATGGCCGTCTTGCCGACGCCGGGGTCGCCGACGTAGAGCGGGTTGTTCTTGGTCCGCCGGCAAAGGATTTGGATGGTGCGCTCAATTTCCGAGTCGCGCCCGATCAGCGGGTCGATTTTGCCCAGGCCGGCTTTCTTGTTCAGGTTGACGCAGTAGTTGCTCAAGGCGTCCTGGGCGCGGCGGCCGGGCTTCTCCTCCCGCTCTTCCGGTGTGTTCTCCTCCTTGGCGCCCTGGGCTGGCCGCTGCGCCGAGCGGCCCGGCGCCTTGGCGATGCCGTGCGAGATGAAGTTCACCGCATCGAGTCGGGTCATGTCCTGCAGTTGCAGGAAATACACCGCGTGGCTTTCGCGCTCGCTGAACAGCGCCACCAGCACGTTGGCGCCGGTCACCTCGTCCCGACCGGAGCTTTGGACATGGATGGCCGCGCGCTGCACCACGCGCTGGAAGCCGGCTGTCGGCTTCGGATCGCCCGGACGCTCGGTCGCGAGGCCGGACAGGTCCTTGTCGAGGAACTCGCCAAGGTCTTGGCGAAGCTTGTCGAGGTCCACCCCGCAGGCGCGGAGCACCGTCGCAGCGTCGCTGTCTTCCGCCAAGCCCAGCAGGAGGTGCTCAAGCGTGGCATACTCATGCCGGCGCTCGCTGGCGAGGGACAGGGCGCGGTGCAGCGTCTGTTCAAGGTTGCGTGACAACATAGCGAATGACGCTCCTTCGCGCTGGGGTCCTGGCTGGCACAGGATGGTTCAGTCCGTTGCGGGCCCAAGCATTGGTGATGCAGATGATGATGGGTGGAAATTTCCGTTTTGTGCAGCCTATTCTTTCTCAATCGTGCATTGCAACGGATGTTGGTTCTGCCGGGCCAGGTCCATAACCTGGGTCACCTTGGTCTCCGCCACCTCGTAGGTGTAGGCGCCGCAGACCCCGACGCCCCGGCGGTGCACGTGCATCATGATGCGCGTCGCTTCCTCGCGGTTCTTCTGAAAGAATCGTTCGAGCACGTGGACGACAAACTCCATAGGCGTATAGTCGTCATTGAGCATGAGCACCTTGTACATCGCGGGCTTGCGCGTCTTGGGCCGTGCCTTCACCACCACGCCGATGGTTGGTCCGTCTCCGTTGCCGCCTTTGTCGTTGTCGCTCATCGTTCTAAAAGCCCACTACTCTCACCCGAGCCACTGCGGCACCGCCGCAACGCCGTCAACAGACCAAACGCTCCGGCACGGAGCGCCTTCGTTCCTGGAAAGGACGGCGCCCATGCTTCAACCAAGCCGGCCACGATCCTCTCAAGGAGAGCATATCGGAACGCGGCGGCCTGAGAAAAGGTTTAGCAGTGCCCTGCCCGGATATTCGCCCGGGCCTGCTTGGCTTCAAACAGAAAAACGGCCCGGAGGAGATCCCCCGGGCCGCTTCCAGCGTTGCTCCGTAGAAGGCGCGAGGGTCAGGCGGCTTTGCCAAACGATTGCACGGCCAACGACAAGCGGCTGCCGATCGGCGCGAAGGCCTGCTCAGTCACCTTGAAGGAAGTCTCGGCGACCTGGCTGCCTTGCGTCATCGCCTTTTCGACCGCCGAGCGGGCGAGGTTGGCCTGCAGGTCGGCCGCATCCTTGAGCGAGCGGATGCTGGTCATCGCGCGGAATGCACTCACGGCGTCATCGATCGTCGCCTGCACGCTGGCGGCCATCAACTTGCTGATATCCTGCATGCCGTTCGCAAAGATCTGGCTGGATTCCACCAGCGCCTCGACGTTACCCTGACCAAAGGTGACGAGTTGTTCCGCGGTTTGCATCATCAGTTCCTGGTTTGCCGGGAGCTTCGCCCCGTCCTGGTTGAAAGCCTGTGCCGTCAGCCCCGCTGACGCGAAGTGCGGCGGAACAGACCGCATCGGGCGTTCGAAGCCGGATGCTGCGCTGCAACAGGCGCGTTATGTGGACCCAGTCCTGAAAGGTCAAGCGTTTTGTGCAGCGCAGCATAGCCAGGTGGTGCCGGCTCCGACCGGATCGTAACGGACTGATCCTAAGCGGTTGACGGGGCTGCCGTTCCAGGGCGACAAAGGCTGGACTTTTCTGCCAAGGTTCACTTAAGGTTGCAAGCATCACTGATAGGACAGGTCGTAATGACCGGATACTCGCTCGGACGACGCTGGATCGCGAGGCTGCTTTTAGCAGTCTCGGCAGCAATTGCCCTGGCATCTCATCCCATTCGGCCCGCCTTTGCGCAGGTTGGCTCTGATCGTTACGCATCAATCGTGGTTAATGCGGCCAGCGGCGATATCCTTTCGGCGGTGAATGCCGACGAATACCGATATCCGGCGAGCCTGACCAAGATGATGACCTTGTATATGCTGTTCGAGGCGCTGCGCGACCGCCGCCTTGTGCTGACGCAGGCGGTGCCCGTCTCGCCATGGGCCGCGTCCATGTCGCCCAGCAAGCTTGGGCTGCTGCCAGGCACCGTCATCACGGTCGAGCAGGCGTTGCTGGGCCTGGTCACCAAATCCGCCAACGACGCCGCTGCCGCGCTCGGAGAGTTGATGGCCGGCGACGAGGAGCGGTTCGCGCAGATGATGACCCTGCGCGCCAGGGCGCTAGGCATGACCCGGACGACCTTCCGCAACGCATCGGGCCTGCCGGATTGGGGGCAGGTGACGACGGCCCGGGACATGGCGCTCCTGGCACGCCACCTGATCCAGGATTTTCCGTCCTACTACCGGTACTTCAGCGTTCCGTCTTTCGTGTTCCAGGGACGCATGATCATGAGCCATCAGCGCATGCTGCAAACCTATCCTGGGGCGGATGGGCTGAAGACCGGATACATCGAGGCGTCCGGCTTCAACGTCGTGACGTCCGCGCTTTGGGGCGACACCCGGCTGATCGGCGTCGTGCTGGGCGCGGCGTCCGGATGGGAGCGCGACCAGCACATGGCATCCCTGCTGGACCAGGGGTTCGAGCGGATGGGCGTGCCGATGCTGACCGCCCGGCACGACGCTGCCTCGCCGTTCGGCTTGAACGGGTTCATTGGCGTCGCGCAAGCCGCTCCGGACTTGGCGCCGGCGCCGCCAAGCGTGTTCCTGGGGCGTCCTGCCGGGCGGCACGGCTCGGCGGCGAGGGGCAGCCAGTTTGCCGCGGCGCCGCGCATCCATGCGGCGTCGCACCGGCGGGCGCCCGAACTCCGGGGCGAGCGCCTGCGTGCCCGCCCGATCGTGGCGTTCCTGCCGCCCCGCTCCGCTGCCGCCCCGCGTGCGGCGGCGCTGGCGCGGGACATCCTGTCCCCGCGTGCCGGAAAGAGTGGCGGAACCCGCACGGCGCATTGGGCCGCGGGCCGCTTCCCCGGCTAGGGGAGCGATCCCGTCCGCGCGCCCTTGCGCGCCGTCGCATCGCTGCGCATTTTGTGGGCGAGATCATCGAGACAGGAGCCCGGGTGCCAATGGATGGCGGAACCGACGCAAGACGCATCACGATCCATTCGCCCGAGGATTTCGCCGGAATGCGGAGCGCCGGGCAACTGGCGGCGCGGACGCTGGACATGGTCGCCCCCCACGTCCGCCCGGGCGTGACCACCGCGGCGCTCGATGCGCTGTGCCATGAGTTCATCCAGGCGCACGGCGCCACCCCGGCGCCCCTGAACTACCGCGGGTTCCCGAAATCCATCTGCACCTCGATCAACCATGTCGTTTGCCACGGCATTCCGGGCGACCGGCGGCTGATCGACGGCGATGTGCTCAACATCGACGTGACCGTCGTGCTGGATGGCTGGCACGGCGACAGTAGCCGGATGTTCGCCGCCGGGCCGCCCTCGACCAAGGCGCACAAGCTGATCGACGTCACCTACGAGGCCCTGATGCGCGGCGTGGCGGCGGTGAAGCCCGGTGCGACGCTCGGCGACATCGGCCATGCGATCCAGGTCTTCGTCGAGGCCAACCGGTTCAGCGTGGTGCGGGACTTCTGCGGGCACGGCATCGGCCGCCGCTTCCACGAGGCGCCGAACATCCTGCACTTCGGCCGCAGCGGCGAGGGGCCGGTGCTGCAGCCCGGCATGTTCTTCACCGTGGAGCCGATGGTCAACGCCGGCAGGCCGGAGGTCAAGGTGCTGGACGACGGCTGGACCGCCGTGACCCGTGACCGCAGCCTGTCGGCCCAGTTCGAGCACATGGTGGGCGTGACCGAAACCGGCTGCGAGGTGTTCACTTTCTCCCCGGCCGGATTGCACAAGCCGCCCTACGCATGATCCACACGACGGCGCACCGGCTGCGGTTCAACGACACGGACCGGCTGGGGCACGTCAACAACGCGGTGTTCGCGGTCATGCTGGAGCAGGGCCGGTCGGAACTCGCGCTTGAAGCCGGCCTGCCCATCGAGACTGACGGGACGGCCCTGGTGATCGTCCGGCTGGAACTCGAATTCCTCCGCGAAATGGCGTGGCCCGGCACCGTGACGGTTGAAACCGAGGTCGCCCGGCTTGGCAACCGCTCCTTTACCTTGAGGCAGCGCCTGGTTTCGGCCAGCGAGTTGTGCGCCCGGGCCGTCACCGTGCTGGTCGTGATGGACCGCGCCGCCCGCCGGGCCTTGCCGCTCGACGGCACATGGCGGGACAGCCTGACGCGCTGGCTGGAGCCAGAGGCGTGAGCGTGACACTTGGCCAAAGCGCCGGCTGACCTGTTTTCGCCGGCGCCGCCGGTGCCGTGCGACCCGCCGCCCCCGTCGCCCCTCAGCGCAGAGGGGCATCGCACCCGGATGCGCGCCCGCTTGCTGACCGCCGGGCCGGACAGCGTGGCGGATCACGAGTTGCTTGAGATGGTGCTGTTCCTGGCGCTGCCCCGGCGCGACACCAAGCCGATCGCCCGCGCGCTGATGACGCGGTTCGGCGGCTTCGCCGCGGCAGTGTCCGCGCCGCTTCCGGACCTGCGGGCCATCGAGGGATTGGGCGATGCGGGCGCGGCGGCGCTCAAGACCGTCCAAGCCGCAGCCCTGCGCCTGGCCCGGGCTGGCCAGCCCTAAAGGCAGCATCGGAAACAAGTGCTCTGGCACTCCGGTAAAGCTACCCGTCCAAACAAAGGCTTAGGGCTTGTTCGAC
>CAXSEX010000028.1:0-221 GCA_964236415.1 uncultured Acetobacteraceae bacterium
TGTGCCCGACCACGGAGGCGAACCTCGGCGATGGCATCTTCCCCGGCGTGGACTGGCTCGCGGCACACGGCCGCTACGGCGTCGGCACCGACTCGAACGTTTCGGCCGACGCGGCGGGGGAGCTGCGGCAACTGGAATACGCGCAGCGCCTCGGGCAGCGCGGGCGCAACCTCCTGGCGGGGGAGGCCGGCGCGTCCACCGGGCGGGCGCTGTTCACCACG
>CAXSEX010000028.1:231-4544 GCA_964236415.1 uncultured Acetobacteraceae bacterium
GCCTTGGGCACCGGGTTGCCGGGTCTGCGGGCCGGGGCCGCCGCGGATTTGGTGACGTTGCGGGCTGACCATCCCAACCTGGTGCACCGGCACGGCGACCGGCTGCTCGACGGCTGGATCTTCGGGGCCGGGCGGGGCGCGGTGGACGGCGTGTGGGTGCGCGGGCGCCGGCTAGTCGTGGACGGGCGGCACGTCGCGCGGGATGCGGTGGCGGCGCGATACGCGGACACGATGCGCCGGCTGCTGGCGGCCTGAAAGCAGCCGGCTCGGCGCTCAGGCGCTGATCTGAACGAGAGGGAACGAACCCGATTTGGAAGGAGAGAGCAGCCCCTGCAACGTCGAGAGCGCAGCCTGCGCTCCATCGTTCACCTTGCCGGCGTGGTTCGGGGTGATCTGCCAAGTCTTCCAGGCTTGGCCGTCCTTGATGCCGACAAGCGTGCCGTCCTTGCCGGCGCTCATGGCGTAGGTCGAGCCATCGGACTTGAAGGTGAAGTTGTTCACCGACAGCAGGCCCGACACGGCGTCGCCATGAGGTCCTTTCGTGGTCGTATCCGGCTGGACACTGATACCGCTTCCACCAAGATCAATCCCGATCCGCGCGGTCGAATAGCTCATCCATGCCTCGTGTGCATGTTGAACTTTCTCTGTCTCGGCTTTGCCAATCTGTTTTTCAACCCCGCCCCAATCGATATGTGTCCACACGTCAGCAATGTCGTTGTGCGTCTTGATTTCATCCAACAATCTATTCACTCGCTTCTCGGCGGGCGGCGCGGAAGCCGTCGCCGCGGGTGCGCTGATCGCAACCGTGTCGGACGGCGTGGCCGCCTTGGTGGGCGATGGGGACGACGCTGATCCGGCCGAGGCCGGGGGCGGGAGCTGCACGGCCGGGACCGCTGCGGAGATCGTGGTCATGACTGGACACCTTTCGGTCCCAGCGTCGCACAGTTCAGTTAACGAAAACGCAACCCGCGCCGCGCGTCAGCCCGCCGGGCGCAGCGCCCTGATGGTCCAGATCGGCCAAATCTCGCGCTGCAAGCTGACCTCCTCGATCACCGCATGGTCCGGCAGGATCTCGCGCCAGATCGCGAGCTTGGACAACCCGTCGCGCAGGTTGCACTCCGCCATGGAGATCAGCAGGACGCCGCCGGGCCGCAGGCTCCCGTGCAGCCGGCGCAGGAACGCGCCTGGCCCCACGAAGTAGTTCAGCGCCTCGTTGATGACGATGATGTCGAACTTTCCCTCGAACGCCATGGCGGCCGCGTCGCCGGCGGCGAACCGGGTTTGCGCGTCCGCAAGCTCCGCCTCCGCGCGGGCGATGGCGGTTTGCGAGATGTCCACGCCCAAGTATCGTTCGTAGCCGCCCCGGCGCATAGCGCGGCACAGCAGCCCGGTGCCGCAGCCGATCTCCAGGACGGAGCCGCCGGGCTTGAGCCGTTCCCGCCACTCCGTGACGATGGCGTGCCGGGCGGCCTCCGTCAAGCCGGTCAGGAAGTCCCAATGGCCGGCGTTGTACTGGTCCTCCCACACCGACGCATCCACGCGGTCGTGCGGGCGCCTCTTCGATATGCGTTGCAGGAGGTGCCCGACCGGCGGGAACTGGCGCGCGCCGTGCAGCAGGACCGCCTTCAGCCGTTCCCTGTCCACCATGCCGTCACTTCCCCCAATGCGCGTCGAAGAAGGCGGCGATCTCCTCGAACGCTTCCTTCGTTTCCGGCGTGCGGTCGTCGCGGATGTACTGCGCGTGCGACTGGCCCTCGAACACCTGCAGCGTCGCCTCGACGCCGGCCGCGCGCAGCTTGCGGTGCACCCGCACGGTGTTGCTCAGCAGCAGGTCGCGCGTGCCCGTGGTCAGGATCGTGGGCGGGAAGCCGTGCATGTCGCCATAGATGGGGGACAGCATGGGGTCGCCGAGGTCGTGCCCCTGGGCATAGAACCGGGCGGCGGCGTCGCAGAACCCGTCGGGCGAGACCAGCACGTTGTCCACCAGCGCGTTGGCCTGGAACGTGTCGCCCACCCCCGTCACGTCCGACATCGGCGTGCCCGGCGCGATGACGGCCGGCAGCGGCAGCCCTTCATGTTTCGCCCGCAGTATCATCTCCATCGTCAGCGCGCCCCCGGCGGACGCGCCGAAGATCGCCATGTTCTTCGGATCCGCCTGCTTCAGCGCCGCCTTCCACACCGTCATCGCGTCGTCCAGCGCCGCCGGGAAATAAGCGTCGGGCGGCATGCGGTAATCCACCGCGATCACCTTGAACCGCCCGAACCCGGCCATGAGCACCGCCTCCGGCAACGCCGCCTCGCCGGGGTTGAGCACGTAGCAGCCGCCGTGCACGTGGACCAGCAGGCGGCTGAGGTGCTCCGCCGGCATGGACTCCGGCGTCAGGACAAACACCTTGACGCCGTCCATGGTCGTGCGCTCCATCTTGACGTGCAAGCGCTCCAGCATCCCCGGCACGTTCTGCGCCACGGCCGCGGCGCCGGCCTGGGCGAGCGCCCGCCAGCCCTCCGGCGTGGACGGCGGGCGGTCCCAATCCTTCCGGAGCGGCTGGGCGATCAGCGCCTGCGCCTCCGGGCTGACATCGCCCGGCACCGGCAGGCTGCGCGCCGGCACGTCGCGAGGCGGCAGCGCCGTTTGCGCCGCGGCGCCGGGCGCCAAAGCCATGAGCACCGCCGCGGCGGCATGTCGGATGGAGGGTGTCAGCATGGCGCTCCCTTCGGCCATTCAGCGCGCCGGGTCAACCGGCGGCAGGTCCAACCGCACGGTGTCCAGGAGGCCCGGCGCCGCGGGGAAGCGGGCCAGCACCAGCGGGTCGTGCCCGGGGACCACGTGGTCCGGCCCGTCCGTCCGCTCCTCGCAGGTGCGTCAGCACCACGTCCGCGACCGCCGTGGCGTCGATGCCCGCGGCGGCCAGGGCGTCGGCCGGGCTGCGCATCAGGGTGCGCCCGCGCCGGGCCGCGGCGGCGGGGCCGAAGCCGGTGTCCACCGCGATGCAGCGCCCGCCGCCCCGGACCGCCCAAACGAAGTAGTCGATCGGCATGGGCGAGGCATGGTCATCCGGCAGCAGGAGGTTGGCCGACGCCGGGCGACCGGCCTGCGTGGCGTAGCGCAGCGCCAGGATTTCATGCGTGGGTGTCTCGGTCATGCCGCGCCCCGTGTGCTCCCTTTGTGCAGTCTCCCCTGATGCCGGACATTGCCCTAGCGTTCGCCGGGCAACCAGGGCCGGAGGACGCCATGACGGATGAATTGGGCAAGGGCAAGCGGATGGCGGTCGGCTTCGTGGGCATCGGCAACATGGGCTGGCCGATGGCGGCGCGCCTGGTCGAGGCCGGGTTCGCACTGCGGGCGGCGGACGGACGGCGGGCGCAGGTGGACGCCTTCGTGCAGCAGGCAGGCGGCACGGCGGCGGACAGCCTGCGCGCCCTCGCCGAAACCAGCGACCTGGTCGTCACCATGCTGCCCACCAGCGCCGCGGTCGGCGCCGTGCTGGACGAGGTTCTCCCGAGCTCGCAGAAGAATTTCCGCCAGCTCGTGCTGTCCCGCCGGTTCGACAGCGGCTTCGGGCTGGACCTGATGGTGAAGGACCTGGGCATCGCGCTCGGCGTCGCCCGCGATACCGGAACCGCCGCCCCGTTCGCCGGGCTGTGCCGGGAGCTTTCGGTCGCCGCCCAGGCCCTGCTCGGACCCGGCGCCGACCACACGGAGTTCGCCAGGCTGTCGGAACGCCTGGCCGGCAGCGCGCTTACTCCGGTTGAAAGCCCAGATGCGCCCGCATCCGGAGCTTGAGCGCCGCGCCGTCCCGCATCGGCAAGGCGCGCGGCACCTCGTCGGGCGCGATGCGCAGCACGGCGAAGCGCGGGCCGCCCTCGGTCGATGAAAGGCCGGGGCGGAGCGCCGCGATGCCATGGAGGTCCGCCACGTCCGCCACCGTGGCGAAGCCCGCCGCCCGCGCGACGCCGCAGAGATCGACGCCCAGCGCGGTGTGGCTTTCCTGCATCCCGGTCTCGCCGTAACGCCCGTTGTCCAGCACGGCGATGCCGAGGTTCGGGGGCCGTCGCGCGCCGACCGTGGCCAGACTGCCCAGGCCCATCAGCATCTCGCCGTCCCCGGTGACGACCAGGACCGGGCGTGCCGGCTGCGCCAAGGCGAGGCCCAGCCCGACCATCGCCGCGCCGCCCATCGCGCCCCATAGGTAGAAATTGCCGTCGTGGTCGCCGGCCGCGAACACGTCGTAGCCGGGCGACCCCAGGCCGCACACCACCAAGGTGGCGCCCCGCCCTTCCAGCAGCGCCCGCACCGCGGCCCGGCGGTCCAA
>CAXSEX010000028.1:4644-19557 GCA_964236415.1 uncultured Acetobacteraceae bacterium
AGCTTGCGCCCCAACATGCGCTGCGACAGCAGCACCGCGACCGCCTGATCCCCGTCGAACGCCGCCGCGGCCGCGGCCTCCACGGTGGGCGCCGCGTCCGCCGCCCCGTCCACCCGCAGCACCGTCACGCCCATGGCCGCCAGCACCGCGGGCGTCGCGGCGCCCATGGCAACCTGCCACGGGTTGAACTCCGCCCATTCCCCGCGCATCGTCACCACCGCCAGCAGCGGGAAGCGGCAGCTTGCCATCAGGGACAGCATGTTGACGCAGTTGCCCACGCCGCTCGACTGCATCAGCAGGACGGCGCGCTGCCCGCCCAGCCAGGCGCCGGCCGCCATGGCGACGCCCTCCTCCTCGGTTGTCAGCACGGTGGCGGCGACGGCCGGGTCGGCGCGCAGCAGCTCGATCAGCCGCGACAGCCCGGCATCCGGCACGTAGAATGCCTGCCGGATGCCGGCCCGCCGCAGCACGGCGTGGACCTCGGTTGGCCAGGAAGGTGGGGGTTCGTGCATCGGTCGCCTCAACGGGTGTCTGCCCATGCGCTTCGCAGCACGGTTATGCTTCCATCGCCCGGGAGCGTCGAGTCGGGCCGGCGTGGGCGGCGGGCCGGGCTGCGGGCCAAGACGGGGACGGTTTATGGCAAGAGCAGTCAGCCGGCGCTTCTCGCTCACCGTGCTGCTGGTCAGCGAGGTCGCGGCCATGTCCACCTGGTTCGCCACCACGGCCTCGCTGCCCGCCATCCGCGCGCAGGTGGCGCTGTCGCCGTTCCATGAGGCGCTGCTCACCAGCAGCGTGCAGGGCGGCTTCGTCGCGGGCACGCTGTGCAGCGCGCTGCTGAGCCTGCCGGACCGCTTCGACCTGCGGCGCTTGTTCGCGGCGGGCGCCGGGGTGGCAGGGGTTGCCAACATCCTCATCCTGTTCTGCGCGCCGGGCGCGGCGGCGATCCCCGCGCTGCGCTTCCTGACCGGCGCCTGCATGGCTGCCGTGTACCCGGTGGGCATGAAGCTTGCGGCCACCTGGGCGGCCGGCGACCTCGGATTGCTGGTGGGGCTGCTGGTCGCGGCGCTGACGCTCGGCTCGGCGTTCCCGCATTTGGTCGCGGCGGCAGGTGGGCTGGACTGGCGGTGGCCGGTGGCCGCGGCGGCGGCGGGCGCGCTGTGTGCTGCCAGGCTGATCCGGCTGGCGGGCCTCGGCCCGAACCTGCCTGCTGCCGCGCCGCTCCGTTTGGGCAACGCCTTGCAGGCCTGGCGCAACCGGAGCGTGCGGCTCGCCAACTTGGGCTACCTCGGCCACATGTGGGAGCTGTACGCGATGTGGGCGTGGATCGGCGCGTTCCTCGCTGCAAGCTTCCGCGCCCGCTACGGCGCGGCGCCGCCGGTCGGCCCGGAACTCGCGGCGTTTGCCGTGGTGGCGGTGGGCGCGCTCGGCGCCATGGGCGGCGGCTGGGCGGCGGACCGCTACGGCCGCGCGAACGTCACCATCGCCGCCATGGCGACGAGCGGCTTGTGCGCCGCCAGCATCGGCCTGCTATTCGGGGGGGCGGCCGGGCCGCTGCTGGCCGTGAGCCTCGTGTGGGGCGTCGCGGTCATCGCCGACTCCGCCCAGTTCTCTGCCGCCATCGCCGAGCTGAGCGAGGGGTCGCTGGTTGGCACCATGCTCACCGTGCAGACCTGCCTGGGCTTCCTGCTCACCCTGGCCAGCATCCAGCTCATCCCGGTGGCCGTCGGCTGGGTGGGGTGGCGGTTCGCCTTTGCGCTGCTGGCGGCCGGCCCGTTCCTTGGCATCCTCGCCATGGCCCGCCTGCGCCCCGCCTGACCCTCGACACGCCACCCTCGACACACTGGGCCGGGCAGGGCAGGGCGGCCTGACGGTTGGCGCGGCGATCCGCCGCTACTGCCCCTGCCGCCGGAGCCGCCACAAGCTGAAAAGCTGCGCGCTCTGGGGAGCGGTCATCTTCGTGAAGCCAAGCCCCGCGGCCCACTCGTTGAACGCTTCCCTTTCGAACCCGGCCGCCACCGGGGCGGAGGCGGCGCTCTGAACCCCCGAACGGTCAAGCCAGCGCTGCGCATAGGGCGCGCGGGTCCAGCCCGGCACGGTCGCCCAGATGTTCACGTCGTGCCATTTTCCTTGAAACGGCGGCTGCTGCAGGTCCGGCAAGCGGGAGAAGAACAGGTCGGTGAACGCCGCAAGGTTGTTGTAGCGCGCGGTGCCCACCGGCCAGTTGTATGCGGTGAGCAGCACAGGAACCGCCCAGGTCTGCACGTCCTCCCCTTCCGGAACCAGCGAGGGGTAGTCGGCATGGGTGAAACTGGCCGGCACATAGGTGTCAAGAAGGGCATCGGAGACCGGCAACTGCAGCAGATGCAGCCCGGAGTTGGGCGGGATGGACGTGAACAGCCGGTTGGGCTTGGCCGGTGTGTAAACCAACGCCGCGATCTCGCCGCGCTTCAGCTTCTCCAGGGCGACGGCTGGGGTGTCGTGGGCCTGCTTGACAGGGATGTGCATCGACTCGAACACCGCGGGCGCCGTGATGGACGTTCCTGAACCCACGACGCCGACGTTGACCGTCTTGCCGGCCAGGTCGGCCACGGTGAACATTTCATGCGCGGCCAGGACGTGGACCTCCTGGTCGTAGAGCTTGGCGATGTAGCGGACCCGGCTGCGCAGGCCCGAGTAGAGCGGGTTGGCCTCGGCGGCCCGCGCGGAATCGGCTGAAACCAGCGCGAGGTCGACGCCTCGGAGGTTGAACAGGTCAACCAGGTTCTGCAGCGAGCCTTTCCCGATCAACGGCATGACCCGCAGGGTATCGGAGCTGGCCACCGTGGCGATGTCGCTGCCGATGTGCACGAAGCTGCCGTTGACCCCTCCGGTCAGCATGCCAAGGGTCGCCTCCCCGTTGATCGCCCAAGGCGCCTCCGACGGCCTCGGCATGGGGGACGCGGCGCCAGCGGCGGCGTCCCGGCGCCAGAGGGCACGCCGCCGGTGGGCGGGAGGTGCGGCCGGTGCGCCTGGCCCGTCCGTGACGGCCGTGTCGGAGGTTGCGGCGGGCGATGGCTGCGCGAGCGCGGCAGGCGATACGCCTCCAAGGGGGATTGCAACCGCGAGCAGCAATGCGAAGCGCATCAAGAAACTCCTTTTAATGTTTAGCAACTTAAACTTGAAAAATAGTATAAACATTCCCGATATAAGAGTGCCTCTCTCACGTCTGGATCCTGCTCAAAGATGCAGGCACGGAAAGCCGATGAAACGTGGTAAGGTCCAACCGTCCGACACAAGCTGATGTGATCAGTTAAAACTATACTCGGTGCAAGAGCAAACAATTTGTCACATCCAGATGCACGTCTGCTTAACTTACGTTATTGTAGGAGACTCTACTTTCGCGTGGGCCGGCGCGGAGCAGCCATTTCCCGCATGGCTGACGGTTGGACTGGGGACAGCCCTGGGCGCTGCGCCGCCGGGCTGGATCCGGATGCTCCTGAACCCCGTTCAGGCGGCGTCCCGTCGCCGGCATCGCTGTCCGGCAGGCCGCGCGGGATGCTGACGCGGCATGGATGGCTGGATGGTCAGGACGCCGCCTGCAACGCGCGGCGCAGGTCCGACACCTGCAACGCCGGGCCGTCCAGCGCCGCGCCGCGCAGGACCCGGCAGGGCGCGTCCGCCTCGCCCAAGCCGTCCACCACCAGCAGCGCGTCCTCGAACCCGGCCGTCCCGCCATACAGGCTCGTGGTCACCACGGTCGCGATCCCGGCGCCCAGGGCGGCCTGCAAGCCGTTCGGCGTGTCCTCGAACGCGACGCAGCCGCCGGGCGCCAGGCCCATCCGGTCGAGCACGAAGCGGTAGATGTCCGGCGCGGGCTTCTTCGCCGACACCACGTCCCCGGCGCCGATGCACTCGAACAGGCCCGCGGCGTCCGACCCGAGCGTCGCCCGCAGCAGCGCCGACACGTTCTCGGGCGTCGTGGTGGTGGCGATCGCAAGCCGCAGGCCGGCCGCCCGCGCCTCGTGCAGCAGGCGCGCGACGCCGGGGCGCAAGGCGACGGCGCCGGCCTCGACCGACGCGACGTAATGCGCGGTCTTGTCCGCGTGCAGGCGCGCGACGGCCGCGGCATCGACGGCCTCGCCCCGCTGGGCGGCATGGTGTCGGATGCGCTCCTTGCCGCCGGTCACTTCCAGCAGCCTGCCATACAGCGCCTGGTCCCAACGCCAGCCCAGCCCGGCCGCGTCGAAGGCCGCGTTGAAGGCATGGCGGTGCCATTCCTCGGTTTCCGCGAGCGTGCCATCCACGTCGAAGATCAGCGCCTCAAGCGGCATCGCCGGCTCCTTTGGCGGGCCGTCCGGCTGATGCGATGCGGGCGTGGTCCCGGCTGATGTCCTCGATCACGTTCTGGCCCACCTCGATCAGGAAACCGCGCAGCCGCGCCTGCACCGGCAGCAGCGGCAGGGTGCGGCGCTGCACGATGTACCAGGACCGCATCAGCGGGAAGCCCTCGACCGGCAGCGTGGCCAGCAGGCCGAGCGCCAGTTCCAGGCTGACGGTGTGCTGGGAGATCAGCGCGAGGCCCATCCCGGCGATCACCGCCTGCTTGATCATCTCGTTGCTCGACGACACCATGACGGTGGGCGGCGCGATGCCGGCCTCCTGGAAGAACTGGTCGGTCATCGCCTTGGTGCCCGACCCGTCCTCCCGCACCACGAACGGCTCCTGCGCCAGCGCCGCGGGCGGCAGCCGGGCCGCGCGGCCGAGGCGGTGGCCGGCAGGTGCCACGATCACCGACGGGTGCGGCGCGAACCGCTCGGCGAGCACGTCGGCCCCGTCCGGCGGGCGTCCCATCACCGCGAGGTCGATGTCGCCGCCGGTCAGCAGCGCCAGCACCCGGCTGCGGTTGCCTTCCGAAAGCTGCACGGTGACGCCGGGCACGGCGGCGCGGAAGCGGGCGATCATGTGCGGCACGATGTACTTGGACGTGGACACCAGCCCCAGCCGGACCCGGCCCCCGGTCAGCCCCTTCAAGTCCGTCATCGCCTGGTCCGCGTCCTGCAAGGAGCGGAGCACCAGCCGCGCGTAGCCCAGCAGCATCGTCCCGGCGTCGGTCAGCGCGACCTTGCGCCCGACACGCTCGAACAGCGCGAAGCCGGTCTGCGCCTCGATCTGCTTGATCTGGAACGACACCGCGGAGGGCGTGAGGTGCAGCCGCTCCGCCACCCGCGCCAGCGAGAGCCGTTCGGCCGTTTCCACGAAGACCTGAAGCTGGCGGATGGTGACGTGGCGCATGGGGCAAGCGATCCCTCACGTGTTTCGTCAGTGTATTTTGCTTTCCCTTGCGAGGTCCATCCGCAAATCTTCCGTCAACAGGGGCACCCTGGGCCGCACGGGCCAAGAACACACGGGATGGAGGCAGTCATGCACAAAGCACTCGACGTGAAGATCACCGACCTCAAGGAGCGTTACACTTCCGGCGTGCTGAAGTATCGCCAGATGGGCTATTGGGAGCCGGAGTACGAGCCCAAGGACACCGACATCCTGGCCGTGTTCCGCCTGACCCCGCAGGACGGCGTCGATCCCGTGGAGGCCGCCGCCGCCGTGGCCGGGGAAAGCTCAACCGCCACCTGGACGGTGGTATGGACCGACCGGCTGACCGACAGCGAGTACTACCGGGCCAAGGCGTACCGCGTGGACCCGGTGCCCGGCACGCCTGACCAGTACTTCGCCTACATCGCCTACGACCTCGACCTGTTCGAGGAAGGGTCGATCTCCAACCTCACCGCCTCCATCATCGGCAACGTGTTCGGCTTCAAGCCGCTCAAGGCGCTGCGGCTGGAGGACATGCGGATTCCCCCGCACTACCTCAAGACGTTCCAGGGGCCGGCGACCGGCATCGTGGTGGAACGCGAACGGATGAACATCTACGGCCGCCCGCTGCTGGGCGCCACGATGAAGCCGAAGCTCGGCCTGTCTGGACGCAACTACGGGCGGGTGGTGTACGAGGCGCTGAAGGGCGGCCTCGACTTCACCAAGGACGACGAGAACATCAACTCGCAGCCGTTCATGCACTGGCGGGACCGCTACCTGTACTGCATGGAGGGCGTGAGCAAGGCGCAGGCCGAGACCGGCGAGATCAAGGGCACCTACCTCAACGTCACCGCCGGCACCATGGAGGACATGTACGAGCGGGCCGAGTTCGCCCGCGACCTCGGCAGCGTGATCGTCATGATCGACCTGGTGATCGGCTACACCGCCATCCAGTCGATGGCGAAGTGGGCGCGCAAGAACGACATGATCCTGCACCTGCACCGGGCGGGCCACTCGACCTACACGCGGCAGAAGAATCACGGCGTGTCGTTCCGGGTGATCGCCAAGTGGATGCGGATGGCGGGCGTCGATCACATCCACGCCGGCACCGTGGTGGGCAAGCTGGAAGGCGACCCCAACGTGGTGCGCGGCATCTACGACACCTGCCGCGAGATCCACGTGCCGAAGGACCTGCAGCACGGCATCTTCTTCGACCAGCCCTGGGCCAGCCTGAAGAAGATGATGCCGGTGGCGAGCGGCGGCATCCACGCCGGGCAGATGCACCAGCTGCTGCACTACTTGCAGGACGACGTGGTGCTGCAGTTCGGCGGCGGCACCATCGGGCACCCAATGGGCATCCAGGCCGGCGCGGTCGCCAACCGGGTGGCGCTGGAGTGCATGGTCAAGGCGCGCAACGAAGGCCGCGACATCTGGAACGAGGGGCCGGAAATCCTGACCGCCGCCGCGCGCTGGTGCCAGCCGCTGCGCGCCGCGCTCGATACCTGGAAGGACGTGAGCTTCAACTACGCCTCGACCGACTCGGTCGATGTCCTCCCCACCCCCACCGCGTCCTGAACGGGAGCCGCACCATGAAGATCACCCAAGGGCAGTTCTCCTTCCTGCCGGACCTGACGAACGAGGAGGTCAAGCAGCAGATCGAGTACGCGCTGAACAACGGCTGGTCCATCGCGGTGGAGCACACCGACGACCCGCATCCGCGCAACTACTACTGGTCGATGTGGGGCACGCCGATGTTCGACCTGCGCGACCCGGCGGGCGTGATGATGGAGCTGAACGCCTGCCGCAAGGAGTTCCCGAACGACTACGTCAAGGTGCTCGCCTTCGACAGCAACAAGGGCTTCGAGACGATCCGCATGTCCTTCATGGTGCAGCGGCCGGCGGTCGAGCCGGGCTTCGAGCTGGTGCGGTCGGAAGGGCCGGGCCGCACGATCCACTACACCCTGCGCAGCTACGCGACCAGCCGTCCGTCCGGCGACCGCTACAGCCCGGCGGCAGCGCCGTGACCGCCTACCGGATCGCGCCCAGCATCCTTTCGGCCGACTTCGCCCGCCTGGGCGAAGAGGTCGGGCGGCTGGAGGCGGCCGGGGCCGACCTCGTGCACTTCGACGTGATGGACAACCATTACGTGCCGAACCTCACGATGGGGCCGATGGTGTGCGAGGCCCTGCGCCCGCACACCTCCCTGCCCATCGACGTGCACCTGATGGCGACGCCGGTGGACGACCTGGCGGTGATGTTCGCCCGGGCCGGCGCGGCCATCATCACGTTCCACCCGGAAGCGTCGCAGCACGTGGACCGCACCTTGTCGCTGATCCATGAGCATGGCTGCCGGGCGGGCCTCTCGCTCAACCCGGCGACGCCGCTTGAGCACCTGGACCACGTGATGGACCGGCTGGACCTGATCCTCGTCATGGGGGTCAACCCCGGCTTTGGCGGGCAAGGCTTCATCCCCCATGCGCTGGCCAAGATCGCCGCGGTGCGCGGGCGGATCGACGCCCACCAGGCGTCCGGCGGGCAGCCGATCCTGTTGGAAGTGGATGGCGGCGTGAAGGCGTCCAACATCCAGTCCATCGCGGAGGCCGGGGCGGACACCTTCGTCGCCGGGTCGGCCATCTTCGGCGCGTCCGACGCGGGCGGCGGCTACCACGGCGTGATGGGCGCGCTGCGGCGCGGGCTGTCGGACGTGGGACAGCGGGAGCGTGCGGCATGAGCGCGGCGATGGAAACGGATGAGGGCCGGGTCGATCTGGGCAAGCTCTATGCCGAGAGCAACATCGGCGAGACCATCAACCAGCTTGAAGGCGACCTGATCGGCCTGCTGCCGGTCAAGACGCGCATCCGGGAGATCGCGGCGCTGCTGCTGGTCGAAAGCGCCCGGCGCGGCCTGGGCATCCAGGCCGAGCCGCCGTCGCTGCACATGAGCTTCACCGGCAACCCCGGCACCGGCAAGACCACCGTGGCCCGGCGCATGGCGGACGTGCTGCACCGCCTCAAGTACATCCGGCGCAACCACGTGGTCACGGTGTCGCGCGACGACCTGGTGGGCCAGTACATCGGCCACACCGCGCCCAAGACCAAGGAAATCCTGAAGAAAGCGATGGGCGGCGTGCTGTTCATCGACGAGGCGTATTACCTCTACCGCCCGGAGAACGAGCGTGACTACGGGCAGGAGGCCATCGAGATCCTGCTGCAGGTGATGGAGGACCACCGCGACGACCTGGTTGTCATCCTCGCGGGCTACAAGGACCGCATGGACACGTTCTTCCGCAGCAACCCCGGCATGGCGTCGCGCATCGCCCACCACATCGACTTCCCCGACTATTCCGCCGACGAGCTGTTCCGCATCTCCGAGATGATGGCCTCCACCATGCATTACCGGTTCGAGGAGGCCGGGCGGGCGGCGATGCAGGAGTACATCACGCTGCGCATGCAGCAGCCGCGCTTCTCCAACGCGCGGTCCATCCGCAACGGCATCGACCGGGCGCGGCTGCGCCAGGCCAACCGGCTGTTCGCCGGGCGCGGCGAGCTGCTCGACCGGGCGGCGCTTGAGACGATCACGGCAGAGGACATCCGGGTCAGCCGGGTCTTCACCCAACAATAAGGACGGCCAAAAGGCCGGGAGACTGCGCTTCAGGGGGAGTGAGCGATGCCGTACCGCCGTACCACGCTGTCAAAGTTCATCATCGAGGACCAGCGCCGGGCCGGGTCGCCGGAGCCGGAGCTGACCTCGCTGCTGAACGACATCCAGACGGCGTGCAAGCTGATCGCCGTGGCGACCTCCCGCGGCAGCATCGCGGCCGTCGGCGACGTGCGGGGGCCGGTCGTGCAAACGGCGGTCAACGTGCAGGGCGAGCAGCAGAAGCCGCTCGACGTGACCGCCAACAACATCATGATCGGCACCTGTGAATGGGGCGGGCAGCTCGCCGGCATGGTGTCGGAGGAGATGGAGCAGCCGTACGAGATCCCGGCCCCCTACCCGCGCGGGCGCTACCTGCTGGTGTTCGACCCGCTGGACGGCTCCTCCAACATCGACGTGAACATGCCGGTCGGCACCATCTTCTCCGTGCTGCGCTGCCCGGACGGCGTCACGCAGCCGGCGCTTGAGCACTTCCTGCAGCCCGGCACGGCGCAGGTCGCGGCGGGCTACGCGATCTACGGGCCGACGGCGATGCTGGTGCTGACGCTGGGCCAGGGCGTGCACGGCTTCACGCTGGACCCGGAGATCGGCGCCTTCACCCTGACCCACCCCGGCATGGCCATCCCGCCCGACAGCCACGAGTTCGCGGTCAACGTGTCCAACGAGCGGTTCTGGGAGCCGCCGGTGCGCCGCTACGTCGATGAGTGCGTGGAGGGCGCGTCCGGCGTGCGGGGCGTCGATTTCAACATGCGCTGGATCGCGTCGATGGTGGCCGAGGTGCACCGCATCCTGATCCGCGGCGGGCTGTTCATGTACCCCCGCGACTCCAAGGACCCGCGCACGCCGGGCCGTCTGCGCCTGATGTACGAGGCGAACCCGATGGCGATGCTCGTGGAGCAGGCCGGCGGCGCCGCGTCCACCGGGCGCGGGCGCATCCTGGAGGTGAAGCCCGGGGCGATCCACCAGCGCGTGCCGGTGATCCTCGGCTCGCGCGGCGAGGTCGAGCGGCTGGCGCGCTACCACGCCGAGCACGACGCGGGCGAGGACGTGCCGTTCAAGACGCCGCTGTTCAACGCCCGCAGCCTGTTCCGCAGCGCCTGACCGGAGAGCGCACCCATGTCGCAGAAGCACCCGGTCGTCGCCATCACCGGCTCCTCCGGCGCCGGCACCACGACCGTCACCACCACCTTCGAGCAGATCTTCCGGCGCGAGGGCGTCAAGGCGGCCATCGTCGAGGGCGACTCGTTCCACCGCTATGACCGCCTAGCGATGCGGGAACTGCTGGCGGAGGCGTCGGCCCAAGGCCACAACCTCAGCCACTTCGGCCCGGAAGCCAACCTGTTCGCCGAGCTGGAGGCGCTGTTCCGCACCTACGGCGAGACCGGCTCCGGCCAAGCGCGCAAGTACCTGCACAACGACGAGGAAGCAGCGCCGTTCGGCCAGGCGCCGGGCACCTTCACGCCGTGGGAGGACATCGCGCCCGGCACCGACCTGCTGTTCTACGAGGGGCTGCACGGCGGGGTCGTGACCCCCGAGGTGAACATCGCCCGGCACGCGGACCTGCTGATCGGCGTGGTGCCGATCATCAACGTCGAGTGGATCCAGAAGCTGCACCGCGACAAGAAGGCCCGCGGCTACTCGCACGAGGCCGTGGTCGATACCATCCTGCGCCGGATGCCGGACTACGTGAACTATATCTGCCCGCAGTTCTCGGAAACCCACGTGAACTTCCAGCGCGTGCCGACGGTGGACACCTCCAACCCGTTCATCGCCCGCGACGTGCCGAACGCCGACGAGAGCATGCTGGTGATCCGCTTCCGCAACCCCAAGGGCATCGACATGCCCTACCTGCTGTCGATGCTGCACGACAGCTTCATGTCGCGCGCCAACACCATCGTCTGCCCCGGCGGCAAGATGCCACTGGCGATGCAGCTGATCTTCACGCCGATGATCCTGCAGATCATGGACCGCAAAAAGCGGCTGTGACAACCAATCAACAGGGAGAACAAACGTGGCGCTCGTTTCGATGCGGCAGTTGCTGGACCACGCGGCGGAGCATGCCTACGGCATCCCCGCCTTCAACGTGAACAACATGGAGCAGGTGCAGGCCATCATGGGGGCAGCGCACGAGTGCGACAGCCCCGTGATCCTGCAAGGCTCCGCCGGCGCCCGGAAATACGCGGGCGAGCCGTTCCTGCGCCACCTGGTCGAGGCCGCGGTCGAGACCTGGCCGCACATCCCGGTCGTCATGCACCAGGACCACGGCGGCAGCCCGGCGGTGTGCCAGCGGTCCATCCGCTCCGGCTTCACCAGCGTGATGATGGACGGCTCGCTGCACGAGGACATGAAGACGCCGGCCGACTACGCCTACAACGTGCAAACCACGCAGCGGGTGGTGGAGATGGCGCACGCGGTCGGCGTGTCCGTGGAGGGCGAGTTGGGCGTGCTCGGGTCGCTCGAAACCGGCGAGGCGGGGGAGGAGGACGGCTCCGGCGCCGAAGGAAAGATGTCGCATGACCAGTTGCTGACCGACCCGGAGCAGGCGGCGGAGTTCGTGCGGGACACCGGGGTGGACGCGCTGGCCATCGCCATCGGCACCAGCCACGGCGCCTACAAGTTCTCGCGCAGGCCGACCGGCGACATCCTGGCCATCGGGCGGATCAAGGAAATCCACGCCCGCATCCCGGACACGCACCTGGTGATGCACGGCTCGTCCTCCGTGCCTCAGGAATGGCTCGACGTGATCCGCGAGCACGGCGGGCAGATCAAGGAAACCTACGGCGTGCCGGTGGCGGAAATCCAGGAGGGCATCCGGCACGGCGTGCGCAAGGTGAACATCGACACCGATGTGCGCCTCGTGATGACCGGGGCGATGCGCCGGCTGATGGCGCAGAAGCCCGACGAGTTCGACCCGCGCAAGTTCTTCGCCGCCGCCGTGACGGCGACGCGGGAGCTATGCCGCGAACGGTTCGAGGCGTTCGGCTGCGCCGGGCACGCGGGCCGCATCAAGCCGGTGCCGCTCGACCGGATGGGCGAGCTGTATGCCAAGGGGAGCCTGCGCCCCTCCGTCCACTGACCGTTCACGCCCGCAGGCGGTGCATGGTGTCCTTCAGCGCCGGATAAAGGCCGGTGTAAACGCCGAACAGGCGGTCGTAGGTTTCCTTCGCCGTCGGGTCCGGCTGGGCGCGGGGAACCAGGTTGACCCAGCCCCCGGCGGCCTGCTCGGGCGTGACCAGGCCGACGCCCAGGCCGGCGAGCAGGGCCGCGCCCAACGGCGCCTCCACGTTCTCCGCGATGGTCTGGACGGGGTAGCCGGTGATGTCGGCGGCGACCTGCATCCACAGGTCGGAATGCGCCGCCCCGCCCACGGCGATCAGCGTGTCGTCCAGCGCCTGCAGGTTGCGCCGCCCGGCCTCGATGTTGTGGCGCAGCGCAAAGGTCACGCCCTCCAGCACCGCGCGGTACAGGTGGGTGCGGGTGTGGAACAGGCTGAGGCCCACGAAGGCGCCGCTGGCCCGCCCGTCCCACACCGGGCTGCGCTCCCCCATGAGGTAGGGCAGGAACACCACCCCGTCCGACCCGGCGCCGATCCGCGCCGCCTCCGCGTCGAGCGTGGACAGCGGCAGCGCCGCGCCCAGCTGCTCCTGGAACCACGAGACCGACGCGCCCGCGGTGATCGCGCCGCCGAACACGTACAGGTCCTGCAACCCGTTGAACACGTGCGGCATGGCGATCAGGCCGTGCCGCGCGTCGGCGGTCTTGGCGATGCTGCCCCAGCACATGCTGGTGCCGATCATCGCGACGTGCTGGCCCTGCCGGGTGGCGCCTGCGGCGAACGTCGCGACCGCCGCGTCCACGCCCCCCGCGACCACCGGCGTGCCGGCTTGCAGGCCGAGGCGCCCGGCCCACTCCGCCCGCAGCGCGCCGACGGGGGCGCTGGACTCCACCAGCCGGTCCGGCATCATCGCGCGGGGAATGCCGAGCAGGCCCAGCATCTCCTCGGACCAGGCGCGGGCGCGCATGTCATACACGCCGCCGATGTTGCCGGCAGACGAGTGGTCCACCGCCAGTTCCCCGGTCAGCGCGTGCGCCACATAGGCGTTGGGCGGCAGCAGGTGGCGCGTGCGCGCCCAAACCTCCGGGCGGTGCCGCTTCAGCCACAGCATCTTGGTGTAGCCGTAGTAGCTGTCCACGCCGTTGCTGGTGATGTCGAACAGCCGGTCCTGGTCGATGGTGGCGCGCACCCACGCCACCTCCTCCTCCGCCCGGCGGTCCATCCAGATCAGGCACGGGTGCAGCGGCTGCATCGCGTCATCGACCGGGATGCCGGAGCCGCCGTACAGGCTGCTGACGCACAGCGCCGCGACCTCGCCTGGCGGCACCGCGGCGCGTTCCATGCAGCCGGCGATGCAGGCGGCCACGGCGTCGAGCCACACCGAAGCGTGCTGCTCCGCCCACAGCGGCCGGGGCGTGTCGGGCTGGTAGCCCTGGGAGTGCTGCGCCGCGATGCGGCCGGAGCCGGCGTCGATCAGCAGCGCCTTGGTGCTCTGCGTGCCGATATCGACGCCCAGGACATACGGCATCACGCCCCCCGCTTCGGCGAAACGTCAACCGGATCGGTGCAGTTGCTCTGGCTCATTCCGGCGCTCACATCCAACGGTTGCGGGTCACGGCGCCGCGGCCCCAAGTGCCGCCTGGCCGCGATGGTGGTTTCGGAAAACAGAGGGCGGCATCGCCTTCTGCGCCAGGAACTGGCGGTTGAAGTTGGACAGGTTGCTGAAGCCGACCTCGAAGCAGATGTCGGTGATGCGGCGCTGGCTGCCGATCAGCAGCTCGCACGCCCGGCTGATGCGCAGGCCGTTGACGTAGGACACGAACGTCATGCCGGTGTGGCGCTGGAACGCCCGGCAGAACGCGCTGGGGCTGTAGCCGCTGAGCGCCGCGAGGTCCGACTCCCGCAGGTCGTGGCCGAGGTTGCGGCTGATGTGCGCCAGCACGTGGTTGAGCGGCTGGTTGATGGTCTCCGCCGGCACCGGGCGGTAGCCGGCGCTGGCCAGCGGGCGCCGCCGGCCGTCCGCCTGCAGCAGGCCGAGCAGCGCGAACAGCAATTCCAGCCGCCGGCTGCCGGCGGCGGTGAGCAGCTCGTCCATGATCGGCCGGGCGGCAAAGCCGGTTCCCGGCGCGAACTCGACGCCGCGGGCGGCCTCGGCCAGCAGGGCGTTCAGGAACGCCATCTCGGGAAACAGCGCCGCGACGCCGGAGGCGAACTCCGCCGTGAACTGCAGCACCAGGCAACGCTGGCCGACCGTGGCGCCCTCGGGGAGGTCGCTGATCCAGTTGTGCGGCAGGTTCGGCCCGGTCAGCACGAGGTTGCCCGGCAGGAACGTGCCGATATGGTCGCCCACGAAGGTGCGCCCGGTGGTCGCCGTGACCAGGTGGATCTCGTATTCCGGGTGGAAATGCCAGCGGACGGTGCGGAACGGGTAGCCGTGCGACCAGACCTTGAACGACCCGTTGCGCGGCACCTCGACCAGTTCCAGGTCAGGTCCGGGCACGTTTCCAGGCCGGGCGCAAGAAGCCGCCATGCCGACCGCTAACAACCGGCGCGAGGCGCGGGCGTGGATCGACGGAGGCTCGGTCGGCGCATTCCCATCCCTTTCTGCCGTGCCCATGACAGGTATCTGCCGGCCCGGTCATTCGTTTGGTTAATGAATACGAACGCATTGCAGAAACTGCAACGCTGTTTCGGCGGGCGTCTTGATACTATTTTGCGGTTTGGGGGCGAGTCAGGGAAGGAAACAGGATGGATTTCGCCGCCAATGCGCGCGGGTGCCGGTATGACGCTGGCCCGGCACGGGGTAGTGTCTCAGTTTGAATGCCGGCCCTCGACCCGGAACAGACCCTAGCTTCCGCCAAGCGCCTCTAATGCCGCTAGGGTCGTGACGTGGTGGTAGATCGCGGCGACAG
>CAXSEX010000029.1:0-19532 GCA_964236415.1 uncultured Acetobacteraceae bacterium
GACGCCGCGCCGGGTGTCAGCCCGTTCTTCGACGGCCTGGTCGGCTACGCCATCGCCTATTACCGCGACTTCGTGCGCCCAGCGAAGCAGTACCGCGACCCGACGCCGGTTGAACGTTCGGCGCTTGAGGACCTTGCCGACATGCTGGCCCCGCTCGACCCCGGCACGCCCGCGGAGGTGATCCAGGACGTGGTGTACGAGGTCGGCAAGCGGCACCCGCTCCCGGACCTCAAGGCCTGGTTCGGCTGCCTGTACCAAGTGCTGCTCGGCCAAAGCGAGGGGCCGCGCTTCGGCGGCTTCGTGGCGCTCTACGGCGTGGCGGAAACGGTCGCGCTGATCCGCAGCCGCTTGGAGGCGACCGCAACCGCCGGAGCCATCCCCGAACGGCCGTGGCCTGCGCCGCAGGCCGCGGTGCCGGCATCGGACGCACGCTGAGCATGAATCTGCTGAAGAAGGCGGTCCGGCAGTTGCCGGCGCTGTTGGGCGTGGCGCTGCTGGTCGGCGCGATCTGGGTGGTGTGGAAGGAGTTCCGGCACCTCAAGATCGCGGACATCAAGGCGGCCCTGTCCGCGATCCCCGAACGCGCGCTGGTGATTTCGTTCTGCTGGACAGTCCTGTCCTACGGGGTGCTGACGTTCTACGACCGGCTCGCCACCATCTACGCCGGGCACAAGATCAGCTACGCCCGGGTGTCCTTCGCGTCGTTCTGCGCCTATGCGCTGTCGCACAACCTGGGGTTTGCCGCGGTGTCCGGGGCGGCGGTGCGCTACCGGCTTTACGCGCATTGGGGGCTGACGCCGTTCCAGATCGCCAAGGTGGTGGCATTCTGCAGCCTGACCTTCGGGCTGGGCGGGCTGGTGCTGGGCGGGGTGATCCTGTTCCTTGAGCCGGACGCCATCCCGTTCTTCGGCGCGCTGGTGCCGAAGTGGGGGATGTATGCGGTCGGCGCCCTGCTTTGGCTGGTCGTCGCGGCCTACGTCTGCTTGTCGCGCTTCGTCGGTACCATCCGCCTGTTCGGCGCCGAGGTCACGCTGCCGAATTGGCGCATGGCCATCGTGCAGGTCGCGCTCGCGACCGTCGATGTGGCGGTGACGGCGGCGATCTTCTACCAGTTGCTGCCTGACGTGCCGGGGCTGACCTACGTGCGGTTCCTCGGCGTTTACGTGGCGTGCTACACTGCGGGGCTGGCAGCCAACGTGCCCGGCGGGCTCGGCGTCTTCGACACCGCGATGCTGCTTGGCTTGGAGCCTTACTTGCAGCCGCCTCAGATCTTGGGCGCCATCGTGGTGTTCCGGTTGTACTACTACATCATCCCGCTGTTCCTGGCCGGCACGATGTTTGCCGGCAACGAGATCCTGCTGCGCGGCGGCGCGTTGTTCAAGACGGGCACCCTTGGCCGCAGCACGCAGGCGCTGGCGCGATGGAGCGAGCCGAGCTTCGCCGCCGGCGCCGCCTCGGGCGCCGTGGCGCTGTGCGGCGCGCTCTTGCTGGCGCTGGGCGTGCTGGACGACCGGCCGGATTTCTCCTGGATCGACCCTGACTACGCCGACCTTGTGGCGAATGCCGGGCAGTTCGTGCCGTCGCTGATCGGCGCGGCGCTGCTTGTGCTGTCGGTGGGGCTGTCGCAGCGGGTCACCCTGGCCTGGGGCGCCACCATCGTGCTTCTGCTGGCCGCGGCCGGCTTCACCGCGGCGCAGGGCACCAACCTGTGGGTTCCGGCCGTGCTCGTGCTGGCGACCCTGCTGGTGGCGCCGTTCCGTGACGCCTACTACCGCCACGCCAGGCTGCTGTCGGGGCCGCTGCAGGCCGGCACCGCGGTGCCATTGTTCGCGCTGGTGGTCTGCGTGCTGGCGCTGTCAGCGTTCGAGCCGACCATGCGGACCGTCAACGAAAACAGTTGGATCGAGGTCGTGCTGTCGCCCGACCTGCCGAACAGCCTGCGCTTTTCAGTGGCGCTCGCGGTGGTGCTGGCGCTGGCGGCCTTGTGGCGGCTGATCCGGCCGGGCCGCGTCAGCTGGGTGCCATGGGCCGGGGAAGGGCGGCGGCGCTATGCAGAACTCGGCGCCCTGCCGCCAGTGCAGGCGGACGGGATCGTGATGGGGGAGGCCGGGCGCGCCGGCATCCCGTTCCGCCGCATCGGCCGGGTGCTGCTCGGCCTCGGCGACCCCGCCGGATCGGTGCAGGACCGCGTGTCGGCCATCTGGAACCTGCGCGACCTGGCGCGGCAGGAGGGCCTGGACCCCGCCGTTTGGCGCGCCGGCCCGGGGCTGCTGAAGGTTTATGCCGACCTGGGCCTCACCGCCCTGCCGCTCGGCCCGGATGGGCTGCCCTTGCCGGAACGGGCGGACGACGCCCCGCTGGTCGCGCAGTACCTGTGCTGCCGCGCGGAGCGCGACTTGTCGCTGCTGCTGCCCTTGCTGCCCAGCCTGGCGGAGACGGGCCTGCGGGAACGCGGCCAGTTGGCTAACTGATCGGGTTCTCCCCGCTTTGCAGCCGCCGCGGCACGAGCACCGCCGCCGTCATGGCCTGCACCGGCTCGTTTCGCTGATTGAGCGTCGTCGTCCGGATCGTCACCAGCCCGCGGTCGGGGCGGGAGCGCGAGGGCCGCATCTCGGTGATCTCGGCCTCGGCGCGCAGCAGGTCCCCGGGCCGCACCGGGCGGAGCCAGGCGAGCTTGTCGATCTGCGCGCCCAGGCTGCCGCCGGGAAAGCGGCCCATCAGGGAGTCAAGCTGCAGCCGCATGGTGACCGCCGCGGTGTGCCAGCCGCTGGCGACCAGCTCGCCGAACATGCTGCCGCGCGCCAAGTCCTCGTCCAGGTGCTGCGGCTGCGGGTCGAACTCCTGGGCGAACGCCACGATGCGGTCGCGGCCCATCGCCTCGGCGCGGGATTGGAAGACCTGGCCCACCGCCAGGTCTTCGTAATAGATCGGATCGTCCACGCCCGCCCTCCCCGAAGCGTGCAGCCTCGCCTGGCCAGATAGTGGACAGAAGGCGCATATGCACCTAATCCTATGCGATGAGCGCGCGTTGTCCAGCCTCCATGCCATGAGCACTGCCGGCGTCTCAACGGGGACCTGTCACTGCCAGGCGCTGCGGCAAGCAGCGCGCCGGGCTTCGGCATTCTACGATGCGGCTTTGGCGCCGCTCGGCCTGCGCGTTTCGCAGTTCGGCATCCTGGCCCGCCTTTGCCGGCACGGTCCGCGGGGCATCCAGGCCCTGGCGGCGGAACTGGCGATGGACCGCACGACGCTTGGCCGCAACGTCCGTCCCCTGGAACGGGACGGCCTGCTCTGCACTGCGGCCGACCCGGTCGATGGCCGGTCCCGCCTGCTGTCCATCACCCCGCGCGGCACGGCGCTTGTTGAAGCGGCATGGCCTGCCTGGAGCGCGGCGCAGGCCGGGTTCGAGGCGCGGTACGGCGCGGCGCCGGCCGTGGAACTGCACGCGGCGTTGCAGCGCGTGGTGGCGATGCTACAAACTCTTGAGGGTTAACGCGAGGCTGAAGGCTGCCAGCCATGCTGCTCGGGCATCGAAGGGATCGCCACTTGTTTGAAATCGCTCGGACGTCCAGGGTCGCCGAGGGCCTGCCGCACCCGCTTGGCGCCACGTGGGACGGGGTGGGGGTCAATTTTGCCCTGTTCTCGGCCAACGCCACCAAGGTCGAGCTGTGCCTGTTCGACCAGGAAGGCCGCACTGAGCTGGAACGCATTGAGCTTCCGGAATACACGGACGAGGTCTGGCACGGCTACCTGCCGGATGCCCGGCCCGGCACCGTCTATGGCTACCGCGTGCACGGCCCTTGGAACCCCAAGGCCGGCCACCGCTTCAACGCCAAGAAGCTGCTGCTCGACCCTTATGCCCGCGGCCATGTCGGGCAACTCGCCTGGGGACCGGAGGTGTTCGGCTACCGGTTTGAAACCGAGGACGACACGATCGTCGACAAGCGGGACAGCGCCGCGCACATGCCGAAGTGCGTGGTCATCGACCCCGCCTTCACCTGGCTGCGCGACCGTCGGCCCAACGTGCCGTGGGAACAGACAATTCTCTACGAAACCCACGTCCGCGGCTACACCAAGCGGCATCCGGCCGTGCCGAAAGAGCTGCGCGGCACGTTCTCCGGCATGGCGAACAAGGCGGTCCTTGACTGGATTACCCGGCTGGGCGTCACGAGCGTGGAGCTGCTGCCCGTGCACACCTTCGTCGATGAGAGTCAACTCCACGCCAAGCGGCTGACCAACTACTGGGGCTACAATTCCATTGGGTTCTTCGCCCCCGATCCGCGCTATTCCAGCAAGCCGGCGTTCGCCCATGCCGAGTTCAAGGAGATGGTGGCGCACCTGCACGACGCCGGGCTGGAGGTGATCCTGGACGTTGTCTACAACCACACGGCGGAGGGCAACGAGCTTGGGCCGACCCTGTCCTTCAAGGGGATCGACAACGCCTCCTACTACCGCCTGCCGCCGCAGGAGCCGCGTCTCTATATCAACGACGCCGGCACCGGGAACACGCTGAACCTGTCGCACAGCCGGGTGCTGCAGATGGTGACGGACAGCCTGCGCTATTGGGTGCAGGAGATGCACGTCGATGGCTTCCGCTTCGACCTTGCCACCATTCTGGCGCGCGAGCCGCACGGCTTCGACGAGAGCAGCGGCTTCCTGCACGCTTGCCGGCAGGACCCGGTGCTGTCCCAGGTCAAGCTGATCGCCGAGCCTTGGGACTGCGGACCCGGCGGCTACCAGGTCGGCGGCTTCCCGCCAGGCTGGGCGGAGTGGAACGACAAGTTCCGCGACGAGGTGCGGCGGTTCTGGAAGGGCGACGAGGGCATGGTGCCCGCGATGGCGAAGCGGATGTCAGCCTCGGCCGACCTGTTCAACAAGCGTGGCCGCAAGCCGTGGTCCACAGTGAACTTCATCACTGCGCACGACGGCTTCACCTTGCGTGACGCCGTCAGCTACAACACGAAGCACAACAAGGCCAACGGCGAGGACGGCCGCGACGGCAGCGACAGCAACCACAGCTGGAACCACGGCGTCGAGGGCGAGACCGACGACCCCGACATCCGCGAGCGCCGCCAGCGCCACATGCGCAACATGCTGGCCACCCTGCTGCTGTCGCAGGGCACCCCGATGATCCTGGCGGGCGACGAGTTCGGCCGCAGCCAGGGCGGCAACAACAACGCCTACTGCCAGGACAACGCGGTCAGCTGGCTCGACTGGAACCTGCCGGATTGGGCGCAGACCCAGGTGGCGCTGGTGCAGCGCCTGACCAAGCTGCGGCACGACTACCCGATCCTGCGCCGCGGCCGTTTCTTCACCGGCACGCCTATCGACGCGCTGGACGTGAAGGACGTGACCTGGATCAACGCTTCAGGCGCGGAGATGGGCGTGCGCGACTGGCACGATCCCCGCATGAAGTGCTTCGGCATGCTGATCGACGGCCGCGCCCAGGCCACCGGCATCCGCAAGCCCGGCAGCGACACCACCATGCTGATCGTGTTGAACGCCCATCACGGCCTGGTGACGATCACCCTCCCGGAGTGCACCAACGGCAAGGCGTGGGAACTGGTGTTCGACACAAACGTGCCCGAGCGGGACGACCATCAGAGCTTCACCATCGGCGACCCGTACGACGTGACCAGCCGCTCGCTGCTGGTGTTCGCGCTGCGGTCCTGACGGCGCCCGCTTGCGGCGTCAGCCCGTCATCAGGCCCGCGAGCGCCTGTCCCGACAGGAACGCGGCCTCCACCCGCGCGCCCAGGCACCAATCGCCGCAAACGCCCAGCCCGGTGGCAGCGTCCCACAAGGCGGGCGTCCCGAGCGGCGCCTCGGCCAGCGCATGGCGCCAGCGGTGCACGGCAGCAAAGCGCGCCGTGGCCCTGATCCCGGTCTCCTCCGCAAACGCGGCATGCAGCAGGGCCAGCACGGTTTCCGCCGGCTGTTCCAAGTGGTCGCGGGACCATTCGGGCGTCGCATGGGCCACCCAGCACTCCGGGGTGGCGGCACGGCCGGGCCGGGAGCTGTCGCGGGCGATCCAGCGCAGCGGGCCGGCACCCGGGCGCAGCAGGTCGGGCGCGGCCGTGGCGTCGTCGAAGGCCAGCATGGCGGCCCAGCACGGCGCCATCGGCGTGCGGGCCGCCTCGGCGGCAAAGGCGTGCGGCTGCAGCAGCCCGACCGCCTGCGGCGCCGGCAACGCGACCGCCATCCGGTCGAACGGCCCCGCCACCTCGCCGCTTGCGTCGGACACCAGGCCGGCCCGCGTGTCCGCCGCATCGCGATGCCGCAAGTGCCAGCCTTGGCCGTCGCGGTGCAGGAACGCGACATGCCGCCCGGCGCGCAAGGTGCCGATACCTTCCTGTTCCATGTGCCTGGCCAAGGCGGACATGCCGGGCACGCCGCACCAGCGGCCTTCGCCCGCCGCGGGCCAAGGCGCCGCGTGTCCCGCTGCCGCCATCGCCTGCATCGCGGCGGCAAAGGCCGGGTGGCGGACCGTCGCGTATTGCGCGCCGTGGTCGAACATCAGGCCGTCCACCCGCCGGGTTGACAGCCGCCCGCCGACGCGGCGCGACTTGTCGAACAGCGTGACTGCGGCGCCTGCCCGATGCAGCGCGCCGGCGCAGGAAAGGCCGGCCATGCCGGCGCCGATGACGGCAATGCGAAGTGGGCGGGGTGCGGACATATGCAATGCTGTCCTGCCCGGCCCGGGTCCGCAAGCCCACGTTTGCGGTTGCGCGCGGCGGCCGGGCTGTCGATATAAAGACCAACAGCTTCAGGATTCAGCATGAGCCGGCCAGCCCTTCGCATCACCCGGCACGACGCGGCAGACGGCACCGCGCGCTTCGATTTCGAGGTGTGGAATCCCTGGACCGCCGCCTACGAGCCGCAGCCGGACCTGCCGGGCGCGCTCAAGCAGGTGGACGCCTTGCTGGACCGGGTGCGCCAGGCCTGGGTCAACCAGGACCCGGTGCAGTCCACCCTGCGCGACGTGCCCGATCCCGACCTGCCGGAAGATCTGGAATGGGCGGAGTTCCGCGTCAGCGCGCAGGCCAACCGGGTGCACGAAACCCGCAACTTCGACGCGCTGCACTGGCGCAAGGCGATGGGCGGGCGCAGCGGCGCCATCGAAACAACGTGCAACGAGGTCGGTTTCCGGTCAAATTGATGTCGTGCCCGGATTAAACATCCTTTCGTTCTCGACCCTGTTCCCCAATGCCGCGCAGCCGCGGCACGGCATCTTTCTGGAGCATCGCCTGGCGCACCTGGCCCGCGCCGGGGCGTTGTCGATCCGGCACGTGGCGCCGGTGCCGTACTTCCCGTCCGGCCACCCGCGCTTCGGCCGCTACGCGCAGTTCGCCCGCGTGCCGGACGCGGAGGTGCGGGCCGGGGGAGTGCCGGTCACCTATCCCCGCTACCCCTTGCTGCCGAAGCTCAGCATGTCGGCCGCGCCCTGGTTGCTGGCCGCGTCCACCTTGCGCCACCTGCGGCGCATCCGGCGTGCTGGCTTCGATTTCGACCTGATCGACGCCTATTACCTGTATCCCGACGGCGTTGCCGCGGCGGCGCTGGCCCGCATCTTGGGGAAGCCGCTGCTGCTCACCGCGTTCGGCAGCGACGTGAGCCAAATCCCGGCCTACGTCCTGCCGCGCCGCGCGCTGCTCTGGGCGGCGCGGCAAGCGCCGTTGATGACCGTCGTGTGCCAGGCGTTGAAGGATGAGCTGATCCGGCTCGGCGTGCCCGCCGCCCGGATGCGGGTGGTCCTGCACGGCGTCGATCTGCGGTTGTTTCAGCCGCCGGCAGACCGGGCGGCGCTGCGGAACAGCCTGGGCGTGACGGGGCCGACGCTGATCTCCGTCGGGCACCTGATCGACCGCAAGGGCCACGACATCGCCATCCGTGCCATGCCGGACTTGCCGGACCACACCCTGCTGATCGTCGGCGACGGCCCGCGCGAGGCGGCGCTGCGGCTACTGGCGCGGGATCTAGGGCTGGGCGAGCGGGTGCGCTTCCTCGGCCATGTGGACCAGGCCCGGCTGCCCGCGCTCATGGGCGCCGCCGACGTGCTGGTGAATTGCAGCGACCGCGAGGGCATCGCCAACGTGCTGATCGAGGCGATGGCCTGCGGCACCCCGGTCGCCGCCACCGCGGTCTGGGGATCGCCCGAAGCCGTGACCACGCCCGCCGCCGGCGTGCTGCTGCGGGAGCGTTCCCCGGTGGCGCTGGTGGACGGCCTTCGCGCCCTGCAAGCCGCGCCCCCCGACCGCGCCGCCACCCGGCGTCACGCCGAAACCTTCACCTGGGAGCGCACCGCGGCCGAGCACCTGCAAGCCATCCGCGACACCTTGGCCGCGTGACCGCCGACCTTCTGAACCTGACCTTCGGCGACGCTTGCCCAGCCGCCCGCATCGTGTCGGAGGAGCCGGCGGTGACATGGCACAAGCCTTGGCCCGGTCTCCTCTTGAACCTGTCGGGCCAGGCATTCGACCCGGCGTGCCTCAATGCCGGGGACCGCCCGTCCCATGCGCGGCGCTTGGAATGCCTGTGTTCGGTGCACCTGCTGTGGTCCAATTTCTTCGTGGGCGACGGGTGCGTCAGCACGATCTATGACGGTGATGCTCGCGGCGCCGTGCAGCAGGTCGTGGCCTACGGGGATTTGTCCCGGTATGTCGGCATCGCCCGGCACGGCGAGGACTTCGTGGTGTCCCGCGCCCGCCTGCGGGACGCGCAACGGATCGAGGGCCGGGTGCTGTTCGCGACTTCGGACGAGCCGCACAACTGGGGCTTGTGGCTCCTTTACACCCTGCCGGCCGTTGTGCATTTCACCTGCAACCGGCACCTGTACAGGAAGCTGTTCGTCTTCGCCACGCACCCCAACATGCGCGCCCTCCTGACGCTGCTTGGCGTGCGGGATGACGAGGTGATCCTGCACGATTGCGGCACGGCCTACTGGTTCGAGGAAGTGCACGTTTTCCGCCAATCCATGCGGGACTGCACCATCAGCCTGCCCGCCCGCGGGTTTTATGCCCGGCTCCGTGACTCAGTTGTGGCCCGGCACGGCCCGTCGCCCGCACGCAAGCTGTATGTCGCCCGCCTGCGCCGCACCCGGGAGATGAACGCCTATCGCGGGCTGCTGAACGAGCAGGCCCTGGCTGACCGCTTGGCCGCTTTGGGCTACCTGGTGATCGAGCCTGAGTTCCTCTCCGTCGAGGAGCAGATCCGCCTGTTCGCCGGCGCTGAGCGCATCATGGCCATTGGCGGCGCCGGGCTGTTCAACACCGTGTTCTGCCAGTCCGGCGCCCGGCTGCTGGACATCGAGAGCACACCGCTGTTCCTCGACGCCCATTCCAACGTGTTCGCCGGCGCCGGGCTGGAGTACGGCTTGATCATCGGGCGGGAGGACTTGGCTGACAGCAGCGTGGCCCACCGCCGCTGGACCCTTGACCTCGATGCGGCGATGCCGGCGGTCGCGGCGTTCATGGAAAACCGGTAACGATCAACGCCATGCCGTCCGAGTCGCTGCTGACCCAGTTGCTGCTGATCGTCGCCTGCGTGCTGCTGGTGATCCTGTGCCTGCTGGTCCTGGCGCTGCTGATCCGCCGCCCGCCGGAGCTGCACCGCCTGCTGCTGCTGGCGGAGGGGGCCGCCGCCGGGCAGCGGCAGGAGGCGGAAGCGACCCGCACCCAGTTGGCCGAGGTGGAGCGCGCGCTGTCGGTTCGCGCCGAGCACGCCCGCCTAGGGATGCAGGCGACGCTCGGCACCCTGTCCACCAGCATGGCCCGTGATCAGGGCGACGCCCGCGCCCTGCTGGAAGCGAAGCTGCGGGAGATGAGCGAGCAGGCGGCGGTGCGCCTCGCGGTCATCCAGCACAGCGTGACCGAGCAACTGCACCAGGCGGTCGAGACGCAGATGCAAGGCAGCTTCCAGCGCGTCATCGACCAGTTCGCCCAGGTGCAGCGCGCCATGGGCGATGTGCAGGCGATGACGGCGCAAATCGGTGACCTGAAACGCATCTTCACCAACGTGAAAACCCGCGGCGCCTGGGGCGAGCTGCAGCTTCGCGCGCTGCTGGAGGACGTGCTGCCCGCGGGCGCCTGGCACGCCAACCGCAAGCTGCGCGAGGACAGCGACGACAGCGTGGAGTTCGCCGTCATCATGCCGATGCGCGGCGCCGCCCGGCCGCTGCTGGCCATCGACGCGAAGTTCCCGGCCGAGGACTACGACCGCCTGTTGATCGCCGCCGAGGCCGGGGATGCCGAAGGGGAGCGCGCAGCGCGCCGCCGGCTCGAAACCCGGCTGCGGCTGGAAGCCAAGACGATCAGCGGCAAATACGTCAACCCGCCCGTCACCGTCGATTTCGCGGTGATGTACCTGCCGACCGACGGGCTATACGTCGAGGCGGCGCGGATGCCCGGCCTGATCGAGACGCTGAACCGCGAGCACCGCGTGCTGGTCATGGGACCAAGCCTTGCGCCCGCGCTGCTGCGGACGATCCAACTCGGCATGTTGACGCTCTCGCTGGAGCAGAAGGCCGAAGAAATTCAACGCCTGCTGGGCGCGACGCGGACTGAGATGGGCCGGATGGACGAGGTGCTCGACAAGCTGGCGAAGCAGGCGGGAACGTTCAGCAACACCATCGACGCAGCCCGGAAGCGAACGCGCGCCGTGGGCCGCCGCCTGCGCGAGGTGGAGGCGCTGGAGCAAGGCGAGGCGGATGCCATGCTCGACCTTGAAGGTGCCGGCGAACAGGCCTGAAAACACTGAAGGCCCCGGGTGTGAACCCGGGGCCTTCACATTGTTCGACAGCCAAGGCCGCCGGACGATGGGGTTCAGCCAGCCACAAGCCGACGGCTCAAGGCGGGCGTCCAGGTCACGGGGCGCGACTGTAGGGTCAAACAATGAGACACTGGATCACCTCCTTTCATTAAGTTGGACCAAGCACTTGGGGCTGGGCAACCGTTTGTGCAAGCCTGGAAAGCCGTCAAACCCCGCGCCATTTGCCGGACATGCCCAGCGACGACGTGATCCCCATGACAGAAGCTCCTTGGCGCGAGATCGCCATGGTCTGCGGCAAGTGCAGCCGCAAGCTGCAAGGGGGCTTCGGCAAGAAGGGCAAGCACGGCCTCGCCGCTGTATTGAAGGACGCGCTGAAAGCTGCCGGACGCCGGCGCGAAATGCGGGTCCTCGAAGTCGGCTGCCTCGGGCTGTGCCCCAAGCGCGCCGTGACGGCGATCAGCAGCGCACATCCCGGGCAGGTGCTGGCCGTGCCGGGCGGCGCAGACCCGGCGCAGGTGCTGGCCCGGCTCAGCCCGGCGGCAGCATCAACGCCGTAGCCCGCCCGCCCTCCACGACGTGCGCTTGCAGCACAGCATCCACGTCGGCGGGGCTGTCGATTCGGTACCATACGCCCTCCGGGTAGATCACCAGGCAGGGGCCGAGTTCGCAACGGTCCAGGCAACCGGCGGAGTTCACCCGCAGGTTGGCAATGCCCAACTCCTTCGCCCGCGCCTTCATGTAGTCCCGCAGCCTCTCCGACCCGCGGGCGGCGCAGGAACCGCGCTTGTGCCCGTCCGGTCGGCGGTTGGTGCAGACGAACAGGTGCGCGTCGAAGAACGGCGGCGGGTCGGTCGGCAACGGGGCGCCCATCAGGTATTCCCTAAAAATAACGCAGGTTGAGGCGGATGCGGGCGCCGCCAACACCCAGGTGGAAGGCCGCGTCGGCAAAGGAGGGCGGCCCGAAACGGAACGGCGCGTCGTTGCTGAAGCCGATACCTACGGTCGGCAGTCCGAAGAAGTTGCGGATGATCTTACCGGCATCGTTCTCGTCCTGGTAGGCCTGCGCCGCCCAGGTGCCGGGCGGCACGTCCAGCGTGACCGTGACCTCGCCGGGCAAGGACTTGCCCTGGCCGTGCCATTGGCAGGTTTCCTTGAGGAAGGTATCGGGCGAGCAGACGGCCACGCGAACATGCCCCTTGGCGCTGCGGATATTGCCCACGACGACCTCCAGCTTCGCCGCCTGCGTGCCACCTGCGAGCATCGCCGCCAGCCCTGCTATTGCGCCGTATAGGCCCGGCCGCGCCAGGTGGCGGGCCGGCCGCGGGCGGCGCGGACCAGCGACCACCATTGCACGACCAGAAGCGCCAGCACGCCGATTGGGTGCAGCAGGGCAGAAAGCCAGGGCTGGCGGAACCGCGCCGCCAGGATCAAACGAAGCCCGACCGACGCCAACAGGGCCAGCCCGGCCGTCCAGCCCGGCGCCGCCAGCATCAGCACGGCCGGCAGGATTTGCCCGCCTCCCAGGATCACCGTCCACACCGGCAGCGCCCGGGGCTTTGCCATGCCCTCCGTCGCGTTCTTGCATAACCCCTCCCAAACCTGTGCGGCGTTGGCATACATGCGGCAGCGCGCGAAGCCGCTCGCGTCGAACAGCCGGGTCATCGAGCCGGCCCGGCGGAAGGCGCGGGGCAGCATCAACCCGTCGTGCAGCGACGCCCGGATCGCCGCGTGTCCGCCGGCGCGCTCATAGGCGTCGCGCCGCACGATGAACAACTGCCCGCAGCCCGCGCCCAGGCCGACCGCGGGCAGGCGCAGCATGGCCGCGATTGGTAGGAATCCCAGCAGCAGGAAGTGGATCAGCGGGATCAGCAACTGCTCCGACCAGGTGACCGTTTCCTGCGCCGGGAAGCCGCTGGCCAGCCCCACATCATGTCGCTGCATCACCCCTGCCATCCGGCTCAGGGCGTCGGGCGCCAGCCGCACGTCGGCATCCACGAACACCATCAGCTCATGCCGGGCGAGGCCGCCCAGCACGCTGCACGCATGCTGCTTGCCCGACCAGCCCGGCGGCAGCTTCGGTGCCGCCGCCACTCGCAGCCGCGGGTCGGCGATCCCGGCGAGGATGGCCGGAGTCCGGTCGGTCGAAGCGTCATCGAGCACCACAAGCTCAAGCTCCACCCCCTCGCTCGCCAGCACGGCCGCGCAGGCGGCGCCGATGTTGGCCTCCTCGTTGCGGGCCGGGATCAGGACCGACACTTGGGGCCGTCCGGCCGCCGGCGCCGGCGCGCGGTAAAGCCGGAGGTTCCACACCCCCAGCAGCAGCGGCCCAGCGGCCAGGAACAGCGCGAAGCCGGCCAGCACCGTCATTCCTGGGCCTCGTGCCGCGGGTCGAACCGACGTCCAGCGGCATACGCCCGGCTACGGCGATACAGGTCGTAGATGCCCCCCACCCCGGCGCCGCCGCGCAGCAAGGTGCGGAATTGACGGGGATCGCGCCCCATCGACTCCGCCGCGAGCGCGTCCATCGTGTGCGCCAGCTTGGTTTCCAGATGGCCGGTCCATTCGGCAACGCTGCGCTGCGGCCCGGTCTCGATGGGGTCGCCGAAACGCGCCAACGCTTCGGGCCGGCTCTCGTTCCAGAACGGGTACTCCACTGCGAGCGGCAGGATCATGGCGCCGGGCACGCGCCGCGCCAGGTGGGCGATGCCGGGCCGGAGCCGCAAGGGGCGGCGCCGCGCGTCGGCGAACTCGCCCTCCGCGGTGATCCACAGCACGCTTGCAGGGTCGGACAGGATGCGCAGGCTGGTGGACAGGAAGCGGGCCGCGCCCCGCGGGGTGTCGAGCGCGATGCCGAACACCCCCATGCGCTCGAACATGCCGTAGTTGCCGAGCGCCTTGGCGTCCATCGGGCCATAGCCGGGGCGGCCGGGGAACAGGTAGGTGCAGAGCAGGATGTAGAGCGCCGGATCCCACCACGACGAGTGGTTGCAATAAATGATCAGCGGCCGGTCGTCGAAGCCGCGCGGCAGGCCGGCATGGGAAATGCGCACGGCGTGGAACTTCCGGTAGAAATACCAGCGAAGATACCAGCCGAAAGCCCAGAACGCCCGGCCCGACCGTAACGCGATCGGGTCGGGCGCCGCGACTTCAGGCACCGGCAAGAGCCAAGGCCGGCTTTTTGGCCCCGTTCTGGGCCATGTCCTGCGCCAGGCTGTCGGCGGCGATCCAACCGCTCATCAGCACCATCGGCATGCCTGGTCCCGGATGGGCCGCGCCGCCTGCCAGGTAAAGGCCGGCCAGGTCGCGTGACCGGTTGCCAGGCTTGAACGCGCCGTTCACCTTGCCGTGGCTCGCCAGGCCGTAGATCGCGCCGTCGAGCACGCGGTAGCGTTCATGGATGTCCTGCGGCGTCAGGTGCCGCTCGAACACGATGCGCTCGGCCAGGTCCGGCATCCCGGCGCAGCGCGCGAGCTTGTCCAAGATCACCTGGCGATAGGGGGCGAACATTTTGGACCAGTCGTGGTGCGGGCGGAGGAACGGGGTGTGCACCAGCACATACAGCGCCTCGCCGCCCGGCGGCGCCACGCCCGGCTCCGTGCCCGAGGGTGCCGCGACGTAGCAGGTCGGGTCCGGCGCCGGCTCGCCCTTGTTGTAGATCCAGTCGAACTCCTCTTCCGGGTCGCGGGAAAAGACGAAGTCGTGGTGCGCCAGGTGGTCGTAGCGCCGGTCGAGGCCGAGGTAGAGCACGACGCCGGAACACGCCGGGTCCCGCTTCCAGCGCCGGGCGAAGCTGGCCTGCGGCTTGCCGCCGACCAGTTCGCGGTAGGTGCGCACGCTGTCCATGTTGCTGACCACGGCGGAGAGCGCCACCGTCTCGCCCGCCTCGGTGCGCACGCCGCTGACCCGGCCGTCCTCGGACAGGATGGCGGCCACGCCGGTGCCGGGCCGCAGGTCCACGCCGAGTTCGCCGGCCAGGCGCTCAAGGGCCAGCGGTACGGCACGGGTGCCGCCCATGGGGTACCACACGCCCTTCTGCGTCTGCATGTGCGCGATGGAGCACAGCACGGCGGGCGAGGCGTAGGGGGAACTGCCGACATACTGCACGAAATGGTCGAGCATCTGCGACACCCGGGCATCCGGTACCCGCTTCCTGATCTGGCTGGCGACCGAGGTGCCCATGCGCAGGCTGAGCACGTCGCGCAAGGTCGCGAGGTTCATGCCCTTGAACTCAAGCGTGTCGCCGATGCCCTCCACCGATTTCCAGAAGAAGAACCTCTCCGACACCTCGTGCAGCTTGGCCGACATGGCGATGAACTCGGCGTAGCCATTCTCGCTGCCGGGCGCATAGTCCGCGATGACCCGGGCCATCGCTGGCACGTCCTCCTGCAAATCGAGCACGGAGCCGTCCTCGAAGAAGCAGCGCCATTGCGGGTCGAGCCGGCACAGGTCCAGGTAGTCGGACATCCGCCGCCCGGCCTCGCTGAACAGCCGTTCCAGCACGTCCGGCACCGTCAGAATAGTCGGCCCCATGTCGAAGCGGAAGCCGTCCTGTTCCAGGAGCGCCGCCTTGCCGCCCAGCCAGGGATTCTTGTCGAACAGGATGACCTTGTGCCCGCGCGCCGCCAGCGTGCAGGCCGCCGCCAGGCCGCCCAAGCCCGCGCCGATGACGCCGACCGGCAGGCTGCCACGGATGGGGTTGATGGCGTTCATAGGGCCTCTGCAATCGCGGGTTCGTAATGATCGTGCGCCATGGCGGACGGCGCTTCCCAGTGGGCGTCAAGGCCCAGGTCCTCCGCCATCAGGCGGGAGGTGATGCGGGCGCTCTCGAAGATGACCGGCAGGCCCGACCCGGGATGCGTGCCGCCGCCGACCAGGTACACGCCGTCCAGATCCTCGAACCGGTTGCGCGGGCGGAAATGCAGCATCTGGCCGAGGTTGTGCGCCAGGTTGAAGGTGGCCCCGCGATAGATTTGCAGGTCGTGCTCCCAGCCCTGCGGCGTCAGGATCTTCTCGAAACGTATGCGCTTTTCGATGTCGGGAATGCCGATGCGCGCCAGCCGCTGCAAGGCCAACGCCCGGTAGCGCGCCGTTTCCGCCGCCCAGTCCACGCCGTCCCCGATCCGGTGGCCCACAGGCACCAGCACATACAGCGTCGAGTGCCCCGGCGGCGCCATGGCTGGGTCGGTGACGCAGGCGTTCTGCACGTAGAAGCTGGGGCGCCCCGGCGCCATCCCGGCCTCGATCTCGGCGATGTTGCGGCGGTAATCCTCGGCCAGATAGACCGTGTGGTGCGACAGGCCCGGCACGTCGCCTTCTATGCCGAGATACATCATGAAGGTGCTGCAAGAGAACTTCTTGGACGCGATCTTGCGGTCCGACCAGCGGCGGCGGAGGCTGTCCGGCACCAGCTTGGTCATCGTCTGCGCGAAGTCCGAGTTGATGACCAGCGCGTCATAGCGCCGTGCCTCGCCCCGCGTGCGCACGCCCACCGCGCGGCGGCCCTCGAACAGCACCTCCTCTACGGGTTCGCCAAGCTGGATTTTGACGCCCAGGTCGCGCGCCACGCGGGCCATGGCGGCCATCACCGCGCCGGTGCCGCCGCGCGGATGATACACGCCGAACTCGTATTCCATGAACGACAGGATGGTGAACAGGCTCGGGCAGCGGAACGGCGACATGCCGAGGTACTTGGACTGGAAGCTGAAGGCGAGCCGCACGCGCTCGTCCCGGAAGTAGGTGCCGAGGTCGCTATCGACGCTGCGGTGCGGGCGAAGCCGGGACAGGCCGCGCATCACCTGGGGCCGCATCAGGTCGCGCATGGAGTTGAACGCATTTTCCAGCACCGGGCGGAACACCGCGAGCTTCTTGCGGTTGTCGGCCATGAAGCGGGGCAAGGCGGCGGCGTCGGTCGGCGAGAAGCGGGCGATCTCGGCGGCCATGCGCGTCATGTCGCCGGTCGCCTGGATCTCGCCGCCGCCCTCGAACACCAAGCGGTATTGCGGGTCAAGGCGGATCAGCTCCACCTCGTCCTCCAGGTTGCGCCCGCAAGCGGCGAAGATGTCGGCCAGCACGCGCGGATACAGGAAGAAGGTCGGCCCCATGTCGAAGCGGAAGGTGCCGGACGCCGTGGGCGCGGTGATGGTGCTGGACCGGCCGCCGACGAGGTCGCGCGACTCATACAGCGTGACCTCCACGCCGGCCTTGGCGAGCAGCATGGCAGATGCCAAGCCGCCGGGGCCTGCGCCGACAATCGCAACGCGGCGGGTCATGCAGCAGTCCAGTTTAACGGAACCAGGCAACCAGTGATACGAGGCGACATGCGGCGGAACCTAATCTCTCTCTTAGTGGACGGATAGATGCTGAATGAACGTGGGGGCATGAACGGCATTGTCACCGTTGCGTTCCTGGCTGATGCCCGGAGTGCCGGCCAAGCCTGGGCGGCGCTGGGCGTTTCGGCGCGGCTTGCGGTGATCGGCCGCCTGCGCCGGTTGATCGCCCGCGATGCCACGGACCTCGCCGCGACCGTCGCACGGAACCCAGCCGACACCCTGGTGGCCGAGGTCCTGCCGCTTGCGGAGGCCGCGCGTTTCCTGCTGCGCCGCGCCGCGGCGCTGCTCGCGCCGCGGCGCCTGCGTGGCGGCCGGCCGCTTTGGTTGTTCGGCGTGCGCGCGAGCATCCACCGCGAAGCCTTTGGCGCCGTGCTGATCCTGGCGCCCGGCAACTACCCGCTGTTCCTGCCCGGCGCGCAGGCGCTGCAGGCGCTCGCGGCTGGCAACGCCGTGTGCGTGAAGCCGGCGCCGGGGTGCGAGGCGCCGATGCGGGCGCTGGCGGACCTGCTGCGGCAGGCCGGGCTGCCGGACGGCGTGTTCCAGGTGCTGGACTCCGGCGCGGGCGAGGCCGCAGTCCGCATGGGGTTCGACCACATCGTGCTGACCGGCAGCGCCGAGACCGGGCAGCGCGTGTTGGCCGCCGCCGCCGCGGGGCTGACGCCCGCCACGATGGAGCTGTCCGGTTCCGACGCGGTGTTCGTGCTGCCCGGCGCCGACCTGGAGCTGACGGCGTCCTGCCTCGCCTACGGCCTGCGGCTCAACGGCGGCGCCACCTGCATCGCGCCCCGCCGCGTGTTCGTCATGCGGGCGGACGCGGCGGCGCTGCAAGCCAAGCTGCTGGCGCGGCTGCCCGCCATTCCGCCTGCGGTCGTGCCGCCCGCCGTCGCGGCCCGGCTATCGACGCTGATAGGCCAAGCGGTGGCAGACGGCGCCCGGCTCGTGTCGGACGGGGAAGGCCGGCCCGCGGTGGTGGCCGACGCCCGGCCCGGCATGGCGCTGCTGGAAGAGGACGTGTTTGCGCCCTGGCTGGCGCTGGTCCCGGTGACCAGCCCGGAGGCGGCCCTGGCCGCGGCGGCGCGCTGCCCTTACGCGCTCGGCGCCAGCGTGTTCGGGCCGCCCGGCGCCGCGCAGGCGATGGCGCGGCGGGTGCGCGCCGGGTCGGTCTGCGTCAACGACCTGATCGTGCCCACCGCCGACCCGCGCCTGCCGTTCGGCGGCCGTGGCCGCAGCGGCTTCGGCAGCACACGGGGCGCAGAGGGGCTGCTGGCCATGACGGTTGTGAAAACGGTCAGCGAACGCCGCGGCCGGCTGCGCCCGCACCTCGCGCCGGGGACGGCGGGCGACGCGGCCCTGTTCGCGGGCATGACGGCGCTGCTGCATGGCGACCGGCGCACGCGGTGGGCCGCGTTGCGCGCGATGGCTGCGGAGCGGCGGCGCGCCGTGCCGCGGGGCTGACAGCTTGCCCCGGCGCGCAAGAGCCGTCAGCCTCGCAGCGCACCACAGGAGTTTGGCACGGGCGGAACCAGGAGCGGGGCGGTCAGCCGCGCGTTGGCGTTCTTCGACGATGGCGGGTTCGAGGCCCGGCTTGCCGAGCTGGTCGCCGTGCCCAGCACCTCGCAGGACCCGGGCCATGATGCGGACCTCCTGCGCTACCTCCAGGCGCACATCCGACCGTTGCTCGAACGCATAAGCTTCACGGCCGAATTGCACGCGAACCCCGTGCCCGGCTTCGGCCCCATCCTGCTGGCCGAACGGACCGAGGGCGCCGGGCCGACCGTGCTGACCTACGGATACGGCAATCCAACCTCGTGCATCGGTATGAGGGGGTTATGCCGCACAACATGCCGAACCACCGGGACCGTAACCGCGCACTGACCCTCGCCGACATCCGGGGTTGGAGGGCGGTCTCACACTCTCGGTTCAGTTCCAGCTTGCAGGAAGGGAACGACAGCATCGCCCGCCAGCAAGCTGCACTCTCCCGTGCGATCTTGGACGTTGTACCGGTGTTTGACACGACACTGGAGGATCGCGCCCAGTCCGCATCGAAGGGGCATCATCGAACCAAAAGAGAACTGGGCCGCCTGCTTGCTGCCATTCACGAAGGCGCGGTGCCCTCAGCGACTGTCCTGATCGTGGAGAACGTGGACCGACTGAGGCGGGAGAGCGTCCTCGATGCCTACACAATGTTGGCGGCGATGATCCGCGCAGGCATCGTCCCGCTAGTGTGCGGCGACGACGAACTGGGACTCTACGATGAGGCAGCAGTCAACGGTCGTGCTGGCGACCGGCTATACACCGAGCTTCGCGCCGCCTACAAATACACACGTCGTCCCGGACATCTACAGCGTGCCCGGCATGAGGGGCGCCGCGAACAGGCCACGCGTGGTGGGATTGGGATTGACCTGGTTCGGTGGACGGTTTGGTGGCTTACGGGCTA
>CAXSEX010000030.1:0-7134 GCA_964236415.1 uncultured Acetobacteraceae bacterium
GGTCGCACTCGCATCAATGGAAGCCGTGCCGGATACACTGATGCTGTCGCCCTCGGTGATGTTGGTAAAGCGGGCGGGAACCGGCATGAAGCTGAAAGTCTGCGACTGGCCATCGGTGAGGGTGTAGGCGGTCATGGGACTGTTCCTGTTCGTCGGCCCGGCGTTGTTCCGGGGCTATGTGGGTGCCAGCGTACGGAGCGACGGGCAATGGGCTTGTTGAAGGGTGGGGCGGAATGTGTGGCCTGGGTCACAGGGTCGGCTAAAGGAGGGCTTTAGACCGGCGCGAAGCCGACGGCTTTGGGCACCTCGCCCCTGATCTCAACAGCTTCCTTTGCCCGCTCAAAAGCAGCCTGGTTGGCGGACACTAGTTCATCGCGACCGTTCGGCCACGAATTGACGGCCAGCACGCGGCCATCGCGGAGCTTTCTAACGAACGTCAGTAGGCCCGCCAGCCGCCGAGCGCGGTGATGTCGGGCGTGTCGATGACGCCTTCGGCTTCCGCGAGGAACCCAAGGCAGGCGCCGTCGTCCAGCAGCACCGTGCCGAAGCCGAGCGGCGCGGGCACGCAAGCCAGCAATGCGCCGACCTCGCGGGTCGGCAGCACCCAGACCTCGCCCGCGATCCGTCCCTCGCCGCCGCGGACCAGGCCCGGGCGGTTGCCCAAGGCGTGCAGGCGATACAGCGGCTGCGTCGTGGCCGCGCGCAGGAACCGGCCGCCCAGTTCGACAACCTGATGATTGAGCGGCAGGCCCGCCATGTGCCCGCCCACGCAGAACAGCGCGGTCTCGTCGGACCCGGCTGGCTCCGGGGCGGAGGCCGGTGGCAAGGGCCGGCTGGTCGCGCCGACCGTGCCGGCCGCCGCGCGGTGCAGCCGGTCGGCGATAGTGGCGATCCGGCCTTCCGACCACGCCGGGCCGATCACGGTGACGCCCGCCGGCAGGCCGTCCGGAGTCAAGCCGGCCGGCACGGCAATCGCGGCCAGGTCGCACAGGTTGACGAAGTTGGTGTAGGCGCCGAGCCGGCTGTTGGGGCCGATGGGGTCGGCGGCAAGCTCGGCCAAGCTTGGGCAGAACGGCGCGGTGGGCAGCAGCAGGGCGTCGTAGCGGCGGAACAAGCGGGCCGCAAGGCCGCGCACCTCCGCCAGCCGATGGAACGCATCGAAGGCGTCCACCGTGCGCCGGTGCAGCCCGCCTTCGAGGATGCCGCGCGTGACGGGATGCAGGATGTCCGGCCGGCGCTCGACGACCTCGCGCAGCGCGGCCGTGCGCTCGGCGACCCACGGGCCGTCATACAGCAGGCGGGCCACCTCCAGGAACGGGGCGATATCCACGGTTTCCGCGCCGAACGACGCCGCGGCCTCCCGTACGGACGCGGCCACGGGCGGGTCGCAGGCCGACAAGTCGTCGCCCACCGCGACCCGCACGGCGTCCGGCAGCGCGGCGCGGCGCAGGTGGCCGAACGGCGCCGGGCGCGAGTACGGGTCGGCGTCGTCGTGGCCGGCCATCACCCGCGCGACCGCCAGCGCCTCGTCCACCGAGCCAGCGAACACGGACACCGTGTCCAGCGACCGGCAGGCCGGCACCAGGCCGCGGGCGGAGATGCTGCCGACGGTGGGCTTGAGGCCGACGATGTTGCCGAACGCCGCCGGGACGCGCCCCGACCCGGCGGTGTCCGTGCCCAGGGCAAACGGGACGATGCCCGCCGCGACCGCGACTGCGGAGCCGGAGGACGACCCGCCCGGCACGCGCGCCGGGTCGAAGGCGTTGCGCGGCACGCCGTAGGGGCTGCGCACGCCCACGAGGCCGGTCGCGAACTGGTCGAGATTGGTCTTGCCGAGAAGCACGGCCCCGGCGTCGAGCAGGCGCTGCACGGCGGGCGCGGTTTCCGCGGGAACGTAGGCGTAGCCGGGGCAGCCCGCCGTCGTGGGCAGGCCGGCCACGTCCAGGTTGTCCTTGACCGCGAAGGGCACGCCCCACAGCGGGCGGCCCTGCCGCCCTTCTTCCGTCAAGGCGCGGGCGCGCTCCATCACCGCCGCGTCCGGCACCCGCGCGATCCACAGCGCCGGGTCCGCGTAGGCCCGGTCCGCGGCGAGCGCCGCCTCCGCCATCGCGAGCGGGGTCATGCGGCCAGCACAGGACGGCGGTTGGGTTGCGTGTGGACCCTCGTGGGCATCGGGTCGGCTCCGTGGTTCGCGGCGCCGCCGTGCGGGCGGGCCGCAGCCATCCATCGCAGTGAACACCGCGGCGGCCGTGCCGTCAAAACGACGGAATGGCGCCGCACGGCGGGGCTGTGCTGCTGTGAATCCTCAAGGGACAACCTCATGGCAAGCTGAACAGATTGCAGCCCGAAAACCAAACAGGCCAGCAGCGTGCGGTCAGTGGTGGCGATGCCCCTCCCCACCGGTGGCAATGATCGGCGCGGCAGCGATGGCCCGGACGGATGCGGCGAGGGCGCCAGGGTCGTCCCACGCCGCGGCGTCCGCCCCGGGCTTGAAGGCACGCATCCACCCGTCGGCGTCCACCAGCACTCTTGTTCCAGCAAGCTGGTCCGGGGACTGGCCCGTGACGGCGGCCAGGGCATCCCAGGCCGCCGGGTCGGCGGAGGCGCAGGCGTGGCGGTCCGGCTCCTCCCGCGTCAGCACGATGGGGAACACGCCGGCGCCGGCGGGCTTGGGCGGCGCCGCGCCCGGCTGCTCGGCCACGACGTACAGCACGCGGCCTCGGAGGTCGTCGGTGGAAAGGGAGGCCTGTCCCGGACACGCCACGCTGAAGCCGGGGAGCGGCGTCGGCTGCGGCCATGCGCCGGAGCCTTGCAGGGCCAAGCCGGCGTTGCGGGCGCGCACCGCGTCGATCAGCGCCCACCGCTGCTCGTCGGACAGCACGCCCGCGAAGCCCGGCATGGCTTGCGTGCCGTCCGGCGCTTCCATCCCGTGCAGCAGCCACCAGAACATCTCGCCGTCCGCGTGCTCCCACAAATGCGTCGCGGTGAGGTCGGCGGGCGGCACGGGCAGGCGGCTGGCATCCGGGCCGTCGCCGTGGCCCTCCGCGCCGTGGCAGCGCGCGCAGTGCTGCGGGTAAAGCGCCATGCCCTGCACGACCGATGCCGCCGTGAAGCCGGTCGGGGATGTGTAGTAGCTGGTTGGGTAAGCCTCCACGAGCAGCGGCGACAGATGCGGCGCGGCGAGGAAGGCCAGCAGCCCGGACGCCCCGAGCAGCATCCCCGTGAGCGCCCGGCGGCGCACCGGCCGCCACAGCAGCGCCAGCAGCGCGCCCGCCGACCCGGCGAGCATGGCGGCGCCCGTCCAAACCTCGGCTGCCAGGTCCGCATCCGCCATGGCCGCGAGGCTGGGGCGCAGCGGGAAGGGCCAGGACGGCTGCTCGTGCACGGCCGGGGGCAGGCTGGACAGGATGCCGGCGGCCAGCACGGTCAGGGCGCCGAAGCCGGTCTGCACGGCGATGGCGCGCAGCAGGCGGCGCCGGGCCGCCTCGGGCGCGCCCCGCATCAGCGCCGGCGCCAGCCAGTAGCGGTTGGCCACGGCAAAAGCGAACAAGACGCCGAGCAAGCCGAGCTTCGCGCCCACGGTCCAGCCATACGCCGTGCCGAGCAAGCCCGGCACCCCGCCGACCAGCCCGGCGAACTGCACGGCAGACGACAGCACCAGGCCCACGACGCAGGCCTTGCCGAGCGGCGAGAACCACCGGGCCGCCAACGCGCCCACCCGCGGCGGCATGTCGCGCACTACGATCAGCAGCGGCGGCAGCCCGCCGAGCCACGCGCCGGCCGCCAGGAGGTGCAGCAGGCCGGCGAGCAGCAGCAGGCTCGGGCCGCCTTCCATGGAGAGGGCGTGGCCGTGCCCGGCTTGCAGCAGCAATGCCGCGGCGGCCAGGCCCAGCGCCACCCGGGAATGCCGCCGCACGGCCCAGGCGGCGGCCGAGACGGCCAGGAACTGCGCCAGCAGCACGTGCCCGAACACCGTGCTTCCCAGCACGTCCGGCACGACGGCCAGCGCCCGGCGCACGTCATGCCCCGCGTCCGCCAGGTCGGCGGATTGCAGCAGGCCCCAAACCGGCAGTAGGGCCGCCGCGGCCAGCAGGCTGCCCTGCGCCAGGCGGGCCAGCGGCCGGGCAACCTCGGCCGCCTGCGGCGCCCGCGCCGTGACCCTCGGCAGCACGGCGGCGCGGAACACCAGGGTGCCGAAGGCGGACAGCAGCGCCGCCACCGCGGCGCCGCGCGTGAGGGCGAGCGGAAGCCCGCCCCCGATGTCGGCCACCACCGGCGGCTATGTGTTCAGTTCTGGGGCCTGACGGTGAACTGGAACGTGCCCTCGGTCTTGTGGGTGTCCACCGCCGTCGCGTGCCAAACCACGGTGTAGGTGCCCGGGGCAAGCTGCGGCAGGCCGATGAGAAGGATCTTGTTGTCGGCGGGCGCCGTGTGGGCATCGTTCTTGTCCACGCGCTGTCCCGCGGCGTTCTGCACCTCGACCGTGCTGAAACGCGGCTCGACGCCCTCGGTGAAGGTGATGGCGACCTCGGGCGGGGACGCCTGGACGGTGCCGCCCACCGCGGGCGCGGCGGTGCGCAGGTGGGCGTGGGCCTGGGCGGCGCCGACATGGCCGCACAGGGCAAGGGCGAGGGCGGCGGCAAGGGCAAGGCGCATGGTGGTGGTTCCTGCTTCGAGAATGCGGCAAAACGGGCGGCGGATGGTCCTCCGGGTCACGGTTGGGCCAGGGGCGGCCCCGTTCCCGGGCTGATGCGGCCCGGCTGGGAGGGCCGCAGCGGCAGCACCACGGGATGCCCGTCCGGCCCGGCCAGCACGCACACGTCCGCCGGGCGTCCCAGCCCGACCAGCCGGCCGGCGCGCATCAGCGCGATCCGGTCGGCGAAGCGCGCAGCGGCGTTCAGGTCGTGCAGCACGGCCACCGTGGCCAGCCCGCGCCGGACCGTGGCGTCGCGCAGCCGGCCCAGCACATGCAGCTGGTGCGCGATGTCCAGCGCGCTGGTGGGTTCGTCTAGCAGCAGCGCCTCCGGGTCCGCCGCGAGCACCTGGGCCAGGAACACGAGCTGCCGCTGGCCACCGCTCAGCTCGCCGATGCGGCGGGCGGCGAGGTCGGCGACGCCCAGCTCCGCCAGCGCGGCCTGCGCGGCGAGGAGGTCACGGTCGCCCACGCGGAACGCGAGCGAGCGGAGGCGGCCGAGCAGCACCACCTCGAACGCCGTCAGCGCCGCGCGCACCGCGTTGTCCTGCGGCATGTAGCCGACCCCGCCGCACTTTTCGCTTCCTGGCGCCGCACGCCCGTCCCAGGCGAGCGTCCCCAGGGCGAGCGTGCTGGCGACGTGCCGCTCCGGGATCTCGGCGTTGTAGTCCACCACCAGGACCGGGATGCCGAGCGCCTTCATCTGCTTGACCTGCTCCGGCAGCGCCACGAAGGACCAGTAGCCCAGGACCACCAGGTCGGGGCGGAGCGACAGCAGGCGCTCCATGCTGAAGGTGTTAGTCTCGGTGCTGCCCACGTCGGCCAAGGCGGCGAGGCGCGGGACCGGCACGAGGTAGCGCCGGAAGACTGCGGCGCGGTTGTCGGCCCATTGCGTCCTGTTGAAGCCCACCACGCGGTCCCAGCCGGACGGGCCGGCGACGGCGGTGAACTCCTCGTAGTTGAAGTCGATGACGATGCGCTCGGCTGGCGCTTTCAAGGCGACGTTGCGGCCGAGGGCGTCGGTGATGGCCGGCAGGGCAGCGCGGGCGCGGCGGCCCGGCAAGGCGGCGCCCAGGCCGAGCGCAAGGGCGGAACGGCGGCTCAGCCGCGGATGGCAGCGGTGCATGGATGAAACTCCGGTCGGAACGCGCGGGAACAGCCGGGCCAAGCGGGCACGGCTGCGGTCAGGCGGGTCAGACGGCGGAGGCGGGCGGTCCCCGGGGCGGGGCGGCGTAGCGTTCGGGCTGCGGCGGCCCGGTGGACGGCGGCGGCAAGGCAGCCTGGACCGGACCGGCCCGCAACGGCGTCGAAACCCACGGCACCGCAGGCAACAGCGCCGGGGCGGCAAGCTGGCACACGGGGCAGAGCGCGCAGTCATGCGCGGACGGGAGGGCCGGGCCAGCCGGCTCCGGCGCGGCCGGCCCGGCGTCCGCATGGCAGATCGGCGCCCCGCCCAGCACCTGCGCCAGAGCCGCGTTTCCGATGCCGGTCCCGGCGGGCATGGCATAGGTCGGCACGGCCAGGCGCAGCACGAGCAGCAGCAGGGCCAGCAGCGTGGCCGCGCGGTGCCGTCGCGGAGGAAGCCGAATGCTCATGGCGTCCTGGTCATTGCACGGCAGACGCTGGGAGTGCAATGGAGGGCACCGCCGTGCCGCTGTCCGGCGCCTGCACTGTCCGTGGGCCTACAACTCGCCGCGCCGGGCCATGCGCCGGATACGGTCGCCGGTGCGGCAGGCGACGGCCTGATGTCACGGGCATTCACCGCCTGCAGCGCCTGGTCCATGAAATCCAGCGAGTGGCGGGCCAGCTGCCTGTCGTTGTCGCACCAGGAATAGGTGAGCCGGGCGATGGGCAAGCCATACTGGTCCCTGTCTTCCGCCAACGTCACGGCGTTGCGCTCCTGCGGCAGCATCTCACCCACGACCTTCAGCCCGACCGTGTGATTGTGGCGCTCCATCTCGCTCATCAGCCCCTCGCCCCACAGGGGGCGGGCGGAGAACTGGGTGTTGGCCCAAAGCTGCGGCAGCGGACCCTGGTTCATGTAGCAGTGGCCGCCGTGGAAATCCTTGTTGTCGTCGTAGTTCCAATGCTCGGTGAGCGCGAGCGACGGGGGGCCTTTGTAGGAGTGGACTTCCTGCTCCATGACGCCCCAGCCCGCCTGGTTGGCCTGCACCGTCACGTACTTGCCGGCCAGGCCTGCTGCACAGAGGCGCCGGCCACGTCCTTGAACATGCTGACCAGGTCCAGCTCCTGCTGGCAGTGCGCGCCCACCGCCGTGCGCGCCTGCTGCCCGACGATGGCCAGCACGGGCATGTGGTCCAGCCGCACGTCTACAGCCCGGTGATCAAATGCGACGCCCCAGGGCCGGAGGTGGCGAGGCAGACGCCCGGCTCGCCGGTGAACTTGGCGTGGGCGGACGCCATGAACGCGGCCATCTCCTC
>CAXSEX010000030.1:7144-19410 GCA_964236415.1 uncultured Acetobacteraceae bacterium
TGCTGGCCCACGATGGCGACCACGGGCTGGTGGTCGAGCTTCGCGTCGTAGAGGCCGTTCAGCAGGTGGATGGCGCCGGGGCCGGAGGTCGCCATGCAGACGCCGACCTCGCCCGTGAACTTGGCGTGCCCGCTCGCCATGAACGCCGCCATCTCCTCGTGGCGGACCTGGACGAAATCGATCTTATACCGTGCCGAAGCGGTTCAGCGCGCCCAGCAGCCCGTTGATGCCGTCGCCGGGGTAACCGAACACGCGGCGCACGCCCCATTGATACAGACGGTTCCGGAAGAAGCCGCTGACGGTCGTGCTCATTTCGCTCCGCCTCTGTCCCAACGGCGCGCGGCCGGATTGCCCACCCTGGCGCGGCGATGCCGCCAAGTGGGATGGGGATCAATCACGCTTGGGCGACACGGCATCGTGCGCGACGACCGCCGATCGCATGAAGCAAAGTTTTTCCCAATGAAAGAAGCGCGGCCGCCGTGCCGCCGCCCGCTCAGCCCTCTTCGAGCGGCGGGTCGTCCGAAGCGAACGCGATCCCGGCGTAAGCCTCGGCGAGCGGCAGATCGACCCCGATCTCCGGCATGGCCAGCACGGCGTCGCCCGTCAGGACGTGGCCGGCCCAATCGTCGCCGCCCGCGCGCGAGAACACGGTCGCGGCACGGCGCGCCTGCTCCAGCATGACGTAGCGCCGGATCGACGGGGTGAGCCGGTACTCCTCGTTCTTCTCGATGCGGTCCGTGGCCGCCGTGCTGGCCGAAAGCACCTCGAACACCACGACCGGCTCGGGGATCACGTCCGTGCCGCGCGGCACCGGCGAGCAGGTCACCATCGCATCCGGATAGCGGATACGGCCGGCAACCACGATCTTCAAATCGCCCCGGAACGCACGGCATCGTTTGCCGCGCAGACGGTCCTCCAGTGCTCGAACCAGGTTGGTCGCGATCACGCTATGCTCGACCGTGCCGCCCGTCATCGCGACGGCCCGGGTGCCGTCGAACTCGTAGCGCAGTTCCTGCCTGCGCTCCCAGGCCAGGAACTCGTCAAGCGTCATGGGCCGGCGAAGGGCGGTGCTCATGGCGCGCAGCCTAGCATGGCGTCAGCGGCATCGCCCAGCACAGACCGCGCCCCTCCGAGCGCCCCGGCGGAGGACGCGGCATCGCGCGAATTCGGTCCGCGTCCGGCCTGTCGGGCGGCCGGCCCCCATGACGCCCGACGCCCGCCAAACGGATTTCTGTCCTGTTTTTGCAAATCACGCGCCGCGTGAATGGGCGAATGACGGCTTGGAAGCGGTTTTTCCGCAGGTCGCGATTGCGCACTCAAGTAAATCCGTTATTGCACGCATGTCATTACATTGATGACTGCGCAGAAATCCCTATGGGAGCAACATTGCTTATGTCCAATAAGATGCCACTGGGAGTATATGCCGGCTCTCCGAACGGGAATGATCCCGCAGCGGAGGCAGCATTTGATAATACAATGAATAGTTTTAGTTCCACGATCGGGCAGGCGCCTCAGTTCATGGACACGTTTGCCGATTTCTCGGGAAGCTGGTCGAACATGGTTACGAGTGCGTCGTGGAATGCCTGGTCGCAAAGCAACTCCCCCACAGCGAAGAACCTCACCCCCGTGGTTGCGGTCGGGCTTGGCACCAAGAGCGACAACGGCCCGGGCACGTTGCAGCAGATCGCTTCCGGCGCGCATGACGACACCTACCGCGGGATCGCCCAAGCGTACAAGGATGCCGGCTACTCCACCATCGACATGCGCATCGGCTGGGAGATGAACGGCAACTTCATGCCGTGGTCGATGGGCAACACGACGGACAGCGTCAACCAATGGAAGGCTGCCTTCGCGCACGTGGCCGACGTGGTGCACAGCGTGTCCGGCATCAAGGTCAACGTCGTGTGGACCCCGAACGAGTCAAACAACAACCAAATCGATGTCAGTACAGCCTATCCTGGCGATGACAAGGTTGACATCGTTGGCCTCGATGTTTACAGCCCAACGTATAAGTATGATTCAAGCGTTAGCAACTCGCAGTATTACAACAATCCCAGTGCCAGCCAATACCATCCTGATGGCACGTCTCCGTCCGAATGGGGCCTCGCCCAGACCATTGCCCTGGCGTCCGCGCACGGCAAGCCGGTCGGGATCGGCGAAACCGGCGTAGGCGTCGGCGACAACACCGACCTGCCGGGCACGATCGCCTCGGACTTCTCGGCCCCGGGCGCCCCGCCGCTCGCCTTTGTCAACGTGTGGGACGTGTGGACCGGGGAGGGCGATTGGCAGTTCACCGGCGGGCACGACCCGGCCGCCGCCCAAGCCTGGGCCGCAGCGTTCGCCAACGGGACGAGCAGCGCGCCCGCCCCGGCCAGCGCCCCAGCCAGCGCGCCCAGCGCCGCGAGCCCGGACACGAGCGCCAGCGTGCCCGTCACCACGGATACCCTGAGCACCTACAGCGGCTCGGTGATCTTCCTCGACCCGCACGGCAACCGGGCCGAGGCTGCCTGGGGGCCGATGGACGTGGCCGGGGATGCCGGGTCCGACCTTTACGTCGTGCATCCCGGGGACTCCCAGCTGACCGTGGAGAACTTCTCCGCCGGCAAGGGCGACGTGCTGAACATCTCGCCGAGCCTGCAAGGCGGGCTCACGCAGGCTCAGGTGAGTGGCGGCACCGTGCTGAGCTTCAACGACTCCAGCAGCACGGGCAACGTGTTCCTGAAGGGCGTCAATTCGGTTGACGCTTCCAAGATCAACTGGAGCTGAGGGACGGGCGGCAGCGGCCCGCTGCCGCCCCGGTCGGCCACGATGCACTGGCTCGGAAGGGGTGCGACCACGGGGAAGCGCGGCGCGCGTTGAGCGGCACGAATGCGTGACTCAGGGTGCGGCGCAACAAAGTTGTTTGCCCTTTGCAAGAACCCTACTAAGGTCGTGCCCATCTACCTAGCCAACGGTTGAAAACAAGATGACGACCACGCCAAAGTTTCCGCTTGGGGTTTACGTGTTCGACCCGAACGCCACGGACCCCTCCGCTGAAGCCTGGTTCGAAAACCAGTTCAATACGTTTACGGCGGCCATGGGCACCAAGCCGCTGTACATGGATGCGTTTACGGATTATTACGTTGACTGGTCGCAATGGGTGCCGATCCAGGACGGCTTGGCGCGGTCCTGGGCTGCGTCGCCGGTGCTCGGCGGCGTGACGCCGGTGATGAACATCCCGATGGCGACCAACTCGGATTGGAACAACGCCGACCAGGTATTCAAGGATATCATCGCCGGCAAGCACGACGACGTTTTCGTGGGCCTGATCAACTCATGGAAAAAGGTCGGCTACGTCACGGTGGACGCCCGCATCGGCCCCGAGATGAATGGGACGTTCGAGCCGTGGTACATGGGCAGCGACCCGGCCACCGTCGCAGACTGGACCGCGGCGTTCCAGCATATCGCCGACCTCGTGCACTCGGTGCCCGGAATCACCGTCAGAACGGTTTGGAACCCGGCCGACCTCAACTACACCGCGCAGCCGACCTCCTCCGCCTACCCTGGCGACAAGTACGTCGATGTGATCGGGGCCGACGTCTACAACGTCATGTACCCGGCCACGCTCTACGACTGGGACAAGAACAACGGGACATACGACGCGAACCTGCAGGATTGGTTCGCCGATCCGGTGAACCGGGAGCATTACTGGGCCAATCCCAACGCAACGGAGTGGAACCCGAACGGCTATGACCCGGGGCAGTGGGGCATGAAGCAGGTGCTGGCCTTTGCAGCGGCCCACAACAAGCCGCTCGGGATCGCGGAAACCGGCGCAGGCGGCAACGGGACCTCGACCGGTCCCGTTGACGACCCCGACTTCCCGAAGTGGCTCTACAGCGTGCTGAGCCTGCCCGGGGCGCCCAAGGTCGATTACGTTAACGTCTGGGACATCAACCCTGGCGACGGCAACTGGCAGTTCACCGACGGCACCAAGCCGCTGGAGGCTGCAGCCTGGCAGCAATACTTCGGCGTGCCGGCGTCGAGCCAAGCCAGCACGGTCCCAACGCCGCCCACGCCCACGGTGGGCACCGGGCCGGACACGCTCGTGCTCGCGATGGCCGAAGACGCCTATCAGGGTGACGCGCAGTTCACCGTCAGCCTCGACGGCACCCAGCTCGGCGGCGTCCTCACCGCCCAAGCGCTGCACAGCCTCGGACAAGGCCAGAACTTCACCTTCAACGGCACCTGGGGCGCGGCCGGGCCGCACGTCGTCACGGTGTCCTTCCTCAACGACGCCTGGGGCGGTTCTGCGTCGCTCGACCGCAACCTTTACGTCGGTGCCGTCACGTTCGACGGCGCGGCGCAGCAGGTCAACGTGGAGCAGGGTTCCGCGGGGTCGCTGAATTTCGGGGTCGGCACCGCCGCGACCTCGGTTGCCTTCGCCGACTTCTCCAACATGCGGTTCGTGACTGCGCTCAAGCCGGGCAACACCACCGAGTTCGGCAACTGGAGCACGGGCCTCAAGGCCAACATCTATCAATGGAACAGCGCGGGCGTCACTGGAATCGGCGCCGACAGCTTCGACACCGTGCAGGCCGCGACCCTGACCGACGGCTCCGGCGGCTCCTTCGCACTCAACAACTTCGACGAATCCAATGTGAACCTGAGCGGCGCCTCGACCGTTGCGGGCACTGCCAGCACGCTTGGGATCAGCAACGCGATGCGCGGCTCGCTCTCGTTTGGCTCGGGCAATTACAGCACCGCGATCAATGTGCGCTCGGCCTTTGCCGATGCGCCGTACAACATCTTCCGCATCAGCATGGGCAGCGGGACCGACATCCTGACGCTCAACGGCGATTCGGGCCGCACCACCGCGGTCGCCAACGCGGGTTCGGGAACGTCCGCGATGAGCTTCATCAACGTCCTGAACGCCACCGTGACCGGCGGGTCGGGCGCGGCGGCTGTGCTGTTCGGCAGCGGCAGCGGCACGGGGACCATCACGGCCGGCAGCGGCACCCTGGATGTGACGGGCGGGGCGGGCGCGGACACCTACGCCGTGCATGCCGGGATCGGCCTCCTGATCGCTGAGAACTTCTCCCTCGCCAAAGGGGACACCCTGCAAGTCGACAAGGCGCTGCAGGCGTCCCTGGTGGAGCAGCAGCAAACCTCTGGGGTGATGCTCTCGTTCGGCGATGCCGCCCATGGCGTGCTGCTGAAGGGCCTGACGACGTTGGCGCCGACCAGCATCGCCTGGGTTTAGCCCGGCGCCGGGCCGTTTCCGTCCGGCTGGGCGAGGTTTTGCGGTCAGGACGCTGCTGGGGACGCTTCCAGCATGCGCGCTGGGCGCTGTTGCCGGCCGACATCGTGACCGCAAGGGGATGGCCCAAAACCGCGCAGGCAACTGCCAGGCCCTTGCCCATGCCGCCGCTGGTCATCTCCACCACCGGCTGCGCCCAGGCGCAGCCGGCCGTCGGCGCGGGCAGCCCGGTCCTTTACGCTGCCGCAGGGGGTGCAGGAACTCGGCCTTGGCCAGGATGCGGCCAAGCCCAGGATGAGCACTGTTTTTCGAGAGCGGTCGACGGCGTGCGGCCGATCAGGTCCAGGGCGGAGGCAGGGATGTGAGCATGTGACATTGGTGCTGTTTTCCGGTCACGCGAGTGCGGCGACGCGGGTGCGCATGTCGAGTTCCTGGCGCCCGTAGGGGTTCACATGCCCCCAGATCAGCGGGGTGAGCGCCTTGCGGTCACGGTCAGTCAGCCGGCCGGCCGGCCCAGTGCGCATGCTGATTTCATGATCCTCGCGGCGTTTGCTCGACATCCCGCCACGGCGGGCGAAGACGACGAAGTCGTTGGCGCTGTTTCAATGCTCGACCACGCTCAGCCTACCGCTGACTTCGCGTCGAACTGCCTCGTCCGCCAGGCAACGGCAGAGAAAGCAGGTCTTGATGGCTTTTCCCCGCTCCAGGAACGCCTTGCAGGTCGGGTGCTGGACGTTCTCGCGGGTGAAGCGCCGCAAGATGACCTCGGCCTCTGCCGTGCCTAGGCGCAAGGTGGTCGCGTACTTGACCATCTCGTCGTAGTGCCGGCGGATCAGCTCCCAGTCGATCAACCGCGACAGCACGGGCTTTAGCGGGGATAGACGTCGGGTTGGCCGGCATCAGGCCGGCAAAGGCACTGCTTGCCGATGCGCTTGAGCCGCGGCACCGCTTGCAGGGCGGCGATGACGGCATCGCGCCAGAGCGGGCGCACGACGCCCTCCATTGGCACGGTCTCGTGAGCGGGGATGTGGCGCCGCCGCGCGGCGGCATACCGCCGGACTTGCAAGCGCCTCGATCACCGGCCGGTGCAGGGCGTTGTCCGTTGGTTTTGCCTGTCACCCGTTTCAGCTCGCCGATGGCCTGCTGCCCGACCCGGCGCTCCGCCCGCGCGCCGATCGCATGCACGGTCCCGACCAGGAGTTCGACGAGGCTGTCGGTCAGCGCACGTCCCCGGAGGGGGCCCATAGTGCGCGCCGGAGTGGCTGCCCTTGAGCCGATGCACCATCACGCGCAGCGTCCGGAAGTCGAGGCCCTCGACGCGCAGCAGGCCCACCTCGCTCGCGCGCAGCCCATGGCGGTAGGCGAGCAGGAACAGCGTCCGGTCGCGGACTCTTCCGCGCGTGGCGGCGAGCAGCCGGCCAAGCTCACCAGGGTCAGGAGGCGGATCGTGTCGGGGCGTGGCCGCGGCATCGGGCGAGCCTACACTGCCAGGAACTGCCCGAAATAGCTGTTCTGGGCAGTTCGGCGGAATGGCGGCTGGTGACACGACTGTTGACACCGTTGGCGAAGTCGCCTGGCCTGTCTCGATAAGCAATTACAATTTATGATATTCTATTTTTTAGCAATTTAGCTGCTAACGTATGGCTGGTGGCGTTATGGAAGAACAAACAATTGACTTCGCCAACGGTGTCACTGTCGGGAATGGGCAAAGTAGCAGCGCAGGACGCCGGCCTTGCCGTTGACACATAATAACGAGCTTGGATGGAACCGTTGTGGTTCGCTGGGGCAAACCAGAAGGCTGCCCCCATGTCCCTCGTTGCGCACCGCTCTATCACGGCTGACCACACGGGCTTCAGGGCCGGCGAGAGGGCCCACCTTGTGGCATGGGGCGACGAGAGCGGGCTCGAGGTGTCCATCAAGCCGCCCGGTGCCGACCATTCGGAGGGCATGATCTTCGTGGGCTACGGGGAGGGTGTGGCGCATTGGACCATCTACCGCGCCGACGACCCGGGCCAGTTCGACAACGGCCGGGCTGGCGGCAACACCATCGTGGGCTTCCTTTCGGGCGCCATCAGCTCGCTGAGCCAGGTCGTCCAGGGCTTCGTCGCCGGGTGACCTACCGCATCTCCGTCGGCGCCGATGCCCGCGCGCAGCCGATGACAAAGCCGACGTTCACGATCAGCGCCAACGGCCAGCAGGTCCTCGCACCGGCCACGCTTTCGCCGGTCGATCCCATCAGCACCTTCAGCACGGCGTTCACACCCATCCAGTCCGACGCCTTCGCCGCAGCCAGCACCTTTGTGACAATCGCTTCCGCCAACACGTCCACACCCGGCAGCCAAGCCTTGACGCTGCTGACTGCCGTGTCCGTGTCCCAGGTGCCTGAGCCGGTCGGTCTGGCAGTCCCGGGCGTTGGCCTGATCGGAATTGGCCTTGCCCGCCGTCGCCCTCTCGCCTGATGCCGCTTGGGGGCACGCGCTGGCTGGGCGGCAATGGCTGCTGGCGGCGGCTTCGGCGCGGCGATGCCCGACCTGGGCGCCTCCGCTCCGGGTTTCCCGTTCGGCCGCCCCGGGGCAGACGCGATGCCGATCGGGCGAACGGTCTGACGCTGGCAGCCAGCTGATCATCGAGGACGGCCATGAACTGTGCGGCTGGCATCTCTGGGCCTTCATCCTGCCGGGTCACGTTCGCCCATGGGCGGGCGGAGGTTCTGGAAGCGCGGAAAAACGTCCTGTGATCGCCACCATGGACCCCGGCCTGCTGCTTGATCCAAGTGGCATGAGCGTGGGGTCCGCGATCTTGGGCAGCCTGGCGCGGCAAGCGCCCCACACCAAGGTGATCGTTGCCGCCGGCGACGGCGACCGGGCGCATGCACCGGTTGAAGGCCTTTCATCCGATGCGGGATTGGGCGAGGGATGACCGGCAGAAGACGGCGGCGTTCCCGCTGCTGGGAGCACGGCTCCCCGAACGCCCTCACAGCACGCAGGCCCGAGCCGGCGAGGAAGCTGCTGGTCCCCCTCGCACTTGCGGTTGCGGCCGTCGTGGCCGGCGGCGCCTGGCTCAAGTCCGGCCACATCGGCGATCCGATCAGGAACGCGCGCCTGCTGACGATGAAGAACGACATGCTGGGCGCGCAAGTCGAGCTGCGCAGCGCGATCAAGGCCGACCCGGGCAACGTCGAGGCGCATGTGCGCCTGGCGCAGCTTCAGCTGCAAGCCTCCGATCCCGTCGGGGCGGAGAAGGAGCTTAAGACCGCGCGCGAGATGCGCTACGACCCCAAGGTGGTCGCCCCGCTTCTGGCGCAGTCATACGTGGCGCAGCAGCGGTTCGCCGACGCGCTGTCCGAGCTGGCGGGCGACGCGGTTGATCCGGCGGACCCGGCGAAGGCCGCAAAGGCGCTGGCGCTGCGAGCCGTGGCCCAGCTCGGCCTGAACGACGTCGCCGCCGCCCGGTCGAGCCTGGAAGAGGCGCAGCGCCTGGCGCCGGACGACCAGGACATCGCGTTGAGCGGCGCCCGGGCATCGATGCTCGGACGAGACATGGCGGCGGCCGAGCGCCAAGTCGACCGCACGCTGGCGCTGAACGGCAAGCGGGCCGACGCCTTGGTGCTCAAGGGGCAGCTCCTGGCTGCCAAGGGCGACAAGGCAGGCGCGCTCGACCACCTCGACCAGGCCGTCGCGGCAGCGCCGGCCTCCTCCAGCATCTTGCTGGAACGGGCGAGCCAGCGTCTCGCGGCCGGGCAGGATGCCAAGGCGCGGGCCGACGTCGACAAGGTGCTGGCCGCCGAGCCGCAGAACGGCGCCGCCATCTACCTGAGCATGGTGCTGCTGGTGCGCACCGGGCAGTATGCCGACGCGGACCTCGCTTTGGGGCGGCTGTCGACGGTCATCCAGCGCTTCCCCAGCGGGCTGTACTTCCAGGCGCTCATCAAGTCGAACCTCGGCCAGGCCGAGCAGGCGATGGATGCGGCGCGGCGCTACGTGGCGCGGGCGCCCGAGGACATGGACGGCGTGCGCCTGCTCGCGCGCATCGAGATCGGGGCTGGACAGCCGGAGCAAGCGGTGGCGGCGCTGACGGGGGCCATCGTGGCCGGGGAAGCAACGGCCGAGACGCTCAACCTGCTCGGGCAAGCCTACGTGCTCCAGGGCAAGATCCAGGAAGCGTCAAACAGCTTCAAGGAAGCGGCCTCGCTGGCGCCGGCCAGCTCGGCGGGCCTGACGCGCCCCGCGTCGACGCGCATGCGGCTGGGCGACGTGCCGGTCGAGGCGACCGCGTTGGAGAAGGTGCCGCAACCCGAGCCGGGGCAGGCCCGTGCGGGGGAGGCGCTGGTGGCCGCGGCGCTGGACGCGGGCGATGCCGTTAAGGCACGGGCGGCACTTGACCGCTTCCGCCAGCAGGCGGGCAACACCGAGACGGTCGGCATCCTGACCGGGATGGTCGAGCTGGCCGACATGGACTTGGAAGGCGCGCGGTCGGCGTTCGCCGCCGCGGCCCAGCAGTTTCCGGCCTCGAAGGCCGCCAAGGTGAACCTGGGCAAGGTGCTCCTGCTGCAGAACCGCAAGCCGGAGGCGGAAGCGGTGCTGGACGAGGTGCTGGCGAAGGATCGGGCGGACACGGAGGCGTTGGCGCCGATGCTGCAGGCGCTGATGCAGGACGGCAAGCTGCCGCAGGCCATCGCGGCCGTCGAGGCGGCACGGGCCGTCGCGCCGCCAAACCCGGCGCTGACCGCGGCCCTGGCGGACCTGCACATCAGGGCGAAACAGCCGAAGGCCGCGTTGGCGGTGCTGCACGACGCCCTGGCGAGCGGCGCGGCGCCGCCGGTCCTGCTTGCGGCGCAGGCGCGGGCGCAAGCCGCGGACGGCGATCCGAACGGCGCGAAGGCGACGTACCGGCAGATCCTCGCGGGCACGCCGCTGGACATGGAGGCGCGGCAGGCGCTGGTGCAGCTGGACCTCGGCACCGGCGACTTCGACGGCGCCAAGGAGGCGCTGCGGGAAGGGCTCAAGCTGTCGCCAGGCAACCTGGGGATGATGAATGCGCTGGTGTCGACGGAGCAGCGCACTTCGGGCATCCCGGGAGCGCTGAGGGTGGCGGACGAGCTGCGGCGCGATCCGGCGAACCTGCCGGCCTCGTCAGTCATCAAGGGCGACGCGCTGATGGAAGCCCGCCGGTTCGCCGACGCCGCCACGGCATTCTCGGCCGAGCTGAAGACGAACCCGTCCACGATGCTGGCGCTGCGGACCGCCGGCGCGCTCACGTCCAGCGGCGGGCAGCAGGAAGCCGCCCAGCAGTTGCAGGCATGGCTGTCGCAGCATCCCGATGACGCCGATGCGGCACAGATGCTCGGGTCGCTCGACGTCGCGGCCGGCCGCACCCAGGATGCCGAGCAGCACCTGCAGCTGGTCCTGCAGAAACGTCCGAACGACCCGGTCGCGCTGAACAACCTCGCCTGGATGTATCAGGCGAAGGGCGATCGGCGGGCGCGGGGCCTGGCGCAACGGGCCCATCTCCTGGCCCCCTCCGGCGAAACGTCCGACACGCTGGGCTGGATTATGGCGAAGGAGGGAGATGCCAGGGCGGCGCTGCCGCTGCTGCAAAGGGCGGCGCTGCAACGGCCGAACGACAAGTCGGTCAAGTACCACCTGGCGGTGGCGCTGGACGAGGCAGGCAGGCGGGACGACGCGGCGGGCGTGCTGGAAGCGCTTCTGAACGATGCCGCCGAGTTCGGCGACCGGGATGCGGCCCAGGCGCTGCTGTCGCAGATCAAGGCTGGACAATAGTGCCACATGGGCGCTTCCGGGTCAGGCGATGGCCGGAGTTGATGGCGGCGGTGGGGGCATCGGACCGGCGGGGCGAAGCGCGTGAACAGCCGGGTCACAACCGCTCAGCACGCGGCGGGCAGGCTCGGTGACGGTGGCGGCTTCCGTCCATCATCAGCGGTGACGCGCGTGACGAGGGATCGCGACCGGCGCCCCGTTGCCCACCCAAGCCCCTTGCGCGGCAGGTTGGCAACTTCGACACGATTGGTTCCATGGCGTGCTTGCGTTCCAAGCCAACTGCCTTGGCCCAGATCTCGCTGACCGGACCCCATGACACCGCACGTCCTTGTCAGCAGCCCCAGCCTGCTTGAAAACGGCGAAATCCAGACAGGTCGTGGTCAGAGAGACTTGGTATCAGCAGCTGTTTTGTCGTCGCCGCCAATCCCTTTGCGGCGCCAGAACGGCATGCTGGCGACGACTACGATAGCTCCGGCGAGCAGCACGACAGTGGACGGTTCAGGAACGGCGTAGGTAACTGCTGCCGGACCGGAGACGGCGAAATTGAGGCCCGCCCCTCCTGCCTGCTGATAATAAAAAATTTCAAAAGCATATGAACCCACGGAAAGGGATTTGGTGGCACTGGAGGGCGTGGACAGCCCAGACCCAGGAAAATTCTGCTCGGCGATGAGAGCGCCAGACAGGTAGACGCGCGCAGCGTCGTCGGCACTTGCAATGTTGAACGTATAGTTTCCAGCCGCACTGATGTTTATCACGCCTTTGGCGTCAAAAGCTGACTGGTCAATAGAAGCGGTATCTGTTGCCGCAGCTCCGGCCGCGTCTGCGCCGAAGAAGGTGTTCGTCTGGGAACCGCCGCCATTGTAGTTAAAAGTAGTGGCTGTGTTGATGAAGCTGTAGTTCGGCTTTGCGGCGGCGGCATTCGCCTGCGTTGTCGATATGCTTGCATCGGTGGGGTTGTAGCTGGTTGCAGGGATGTTGTGATAGACGTACTCAACCAATCCTGCGTGGGCGGCAGGAGCGTTCAGGACCAAGCCTGCCAGCATGGCGAGCGCAAGCAGGTCACGTTGCATCATCCGCAAAGATCCCCAGACATTATATTTTACATTCGTAACATATCGTCTTCACCCTGAACAGCGGTTTTGCCGCCACGGCGGGAGTTCAGAGCCAACCCCTTCGAGGTTTTTGGCTGGGTTCCGGATCCCATCTTTCGAGTGGCTTGTTGATCGTCCACACCTGATAGCCGCCACAACTTG
>CAXSEX010000031.1:0-19253 GCA_964236415.1 uncultured Acetobacteraceae bacterium
TCCCCGAGTACGACGACACCGACCCGCTCCACCGCGACCTCGCCGCCGCGGCAGCCCACGCCGAGGCGGTCGCCGCCGCCGTCCCGCTGACCGACGCGCAGCACTTCACCGCCAAGCGCCGAGCCATCCGCGATGCCCTGGCCGCCGACGGGATCGCCGCCGAGATGGAGGCCCTGGTGGACGCCCTCCTGCCGCCCTGACGCAACCAGCCGGGCGCGCGGGCGGACCGCGAAGGGGAAGTGATACGGGCGGCGCCATTGGTCACCCGTGTATGGTTGCTGATGGGCACCCATCCTACGTGACCCATGCCGTAGGATGGGTGCAACCCATCGGCGGATGACGGTCACTCAACCAAGCCGGCCGTGTCAGCCCCGCATGAGCCGGCGCAGGCGCATCCCGGTCACGGCCATGATCCCCGTCGCCGCAATCGCTGTTCCCACCACCACCGGCGACAGCCAGCCGAGCCAGGCCAGCGGCCCCAGCAGGTACAGCGCGTCGTCCGGATCAAACCCGGCCGCGCCCGAATAGGCCCTGGTGCCGCCCGGGCTGCGCGCTTCCAGCATCTCGGACCACCACCCGCACACCAGGATGGCCACGCCCCCCAGCAGCCCCAGCGGGATCGCCCAAGGCCCCAGCCAGCCATCGCGGACCGCGAACCCGGCCGCAACGAAGAACAATGCGTTCACGCCGTTGTCCACGTAGTAGTCGTACCGGTGGCCCGAGGCGCTGATCATCTGGCCGACGCGCGCCAGCTCCCCATCCGCCCGGTCCAGGAACGCCGACACCAGCCACAGCGCGCCGCCCCACCCCAGCCCCGCCGCCGACCCGGTCGCGATGGCCGCGCAGGCGGCCACCCCGGTCAGGAGCCGCCCGGTCGTCAGATGGTTGGGCGTGACCCCCGTTCCCAGCAACGGCCGTATGGCCCGGCGCGCGAGGAGATGCGTCCAACTGTCATGGCTCACGTCGTCACTCCCACGGCCGGCCGGCCCTCCGCCCATCGCCACGCGAGCAGCGCCGGCACGCCCAGCACCACCTCGCGCAGCCGCTTCACCAGCCCCAGCGCGACCGCCACGTCCGGCGGCAGGCCGAACAGGTGGCATATCAGGACATAGCCGCCCTCCGCCACGCCCAGCGCGCCCGGCACCACGAACCCCGCCGCCTTGGTCGCCTGGCCCAACGCCTCGATCACCGTGCCCTCCGCCAGCCCGGCCTCCGTTCCCAGCAAGTGCAAGGCGAGGCACACCTCCACCCCGCCCAGCAGCCACGACACGGAGTGGTACCAGCAGGCGAGGCCGGCGCGCCCTGGCCGGCGATAGATGCCGCGGATCGCCTCGTCCAGCCCGGCGATCCCGCCCAGCGGCGCCCAGCCGAAGCTGCGCGACAAGCGCATGATCCCGCGCTCGATCAGCCCGGCCAACCCGAACCATTGCGCGGCGACGAACCCGGCCGCCGCCAGCGCTGCCAGCCCCGCACCGCCGGCCACATAGCCCACCACCCCGCTGCCGCCCACCAGCAGCACCAGCAGGCCCAGCCCCAGCAGGGTGTAGCCGACCTGCGTCACCATCTCCATCGTCAGGTCGCCGACCGACCCGGCCACCGCGTCCGCTAGCCGAAGCCCGCGGCGGCGCAGCAGCTGCACGGCCACCACCTCGCCGCCGATCTGCGCCACAGGCAGCAGGTTGTTGACCCCTTCCCGGACCCAGCGGAGGCCCACGTATTGCAGCAGGCTCGGCTGCGGCCGCGCCGGCCCGGCCACGCTGCGCCACGCCAGCGCGGAGAACAGCACCTGCACGAGGTGGAACAGGACCACCGCGGCGATGCCCGCCACCCCGGCCCGGGCCAGCAACGCCCCGATCGCGTGCAGCCCGGTACTCGCCAGCAGCCAAGCCGCCAGCCCAAGCCCGGCCAGCGTGCCGAGTGCCATGCCCCAGCGCAGCGTCATCCCGGTTCGCCGGAACGCTTGCCGCCCGGCATCCTGCCGATACACTGCGCGCCATGCGCCCGATCCTGCTGACGCCCGGCCCGCTGACCACCTCCGACCGCACCCGGGCGGCCATGGGGCGCGATTGGGGATCGCGCGACGACGCCTTCGTGCGCATGAGCGAGGCGGTGCGCGCCCGGCTCGGCGCGCTGGCCGGCGCCGGCGCGACGCACGCGACCGTGCCGCTGCAAGGCGCCGGCACCTACGCGGTGGAAGCGGCCATCGACACCCTGGTGCCGCGCGGCGGCAAGCTGCTGGTGCTGGCCAACGGCGCCTACGGCCAGCGGGCCGCCGCCATCGCGGCCCGCCTCGGGCGCAGCGTGGCGACGCTGGCCCTGCCGGAAAACGAGGCCTTCACCCCCGAAGCCGTGTCCGGCGCCCTGCGCGCCGACCCGGCGGTGACGGACGTGCTGCTGGTCCACCTGGAAACCACGAGCGGCCTCCTGAACCCATTGGAGCCGATCGCCGCCGCCGTGGCTGCCGCCGGGCGCCGCCTGTTGCTCGACGCCATGAGCTCGTTCGGCGCCATCCCCATCGACCTGCGCGTGACCCCGTGCTGCGCGGTGATGGCGTCGGCCAACAAATGCCTGGAAGGCGTGCCGGGCGTGTCGTTCGTGATCGCCGAGGCCGCGCACCTCCGGGCGGTGGCGGGCAACGCCGGCAGCACGGTGCTGGACTTGGAAGCGCAGTGGCGCGGGTTCGAGCGCGACGGCCAATGGCGCTTCACGCCGCCGACCCACGTGGTCGCGGCCTTGTCGGCGGCGCTGGACCAACTGGACGAGGAAGGCGGCGTGGCGGCGCGCGGCGCGCGGTATCGCCGGCACATGGACGCGCTGGCCGCCGGCATGGGGCGGCTCGGCTTCCGCCCCTATCTCGACCCGGCCGTGCAGGGGCCGGTGATCCTGACCCTTCGCGAGCCGGGCGGCGCGTTCAGCTTCCCCGCGCTGTACGCCGCGCTGGCCGCAGAGGGGATCGTGCTCTATCCGGGCAAGCTGACGCGGGACGCGAGCTTCCGCATCGGCTGCATTGGCGCCATCACGCTGGCCGACATCCGGCGCACGCTGGACGCGGTCGGCACGTTCATGGGGGCGCACGCGGCCCGCAGCGCCGCCGCGGACTGATACGGACGGCACCATTGATCGACCCATGTGCGGCTGCTGATGGGTTGCACCCATCCTAGGAATGGGTGCCCATCGGCGGATGACGGTCATTCGATTAAGCCGTTCGCATGAGCGCGCCACGCCTAGGCCGCGCGTTCCTGGGCCGCGTCCTGGGCCTGCATCGGCCGGGCCAGGAAGGTGCGGAACCGCCGGGCCACCTCGTGCGGCGCCACGGTGGGCCGGCCCAGGGTTTCCATCGACCCGGGACGGATGCGGACATGCAGCAGCACCGGGCCTTCAACCGCGAGGGCGGCGCGGAACGCCCGGTCGAACCCCGGCACGTCGTCGCAGGCGAAGGCGGCGCGGTAGCCGCAGGCGAGGGCCACGGCCGGGAAGTCCACGACGGGGGAGGATGTCGCCTGCCCGCCCGTGCTGTCGTGCACGCCGTTGTCCAGCAGCACGTGCACCAGCCCGCCGGGCCGGCAGGCGCCCACCGTGGCCAGCGTGCCCAGCTTCATCAGCGCCGCGCCGTCCCCGTCCAGCACCACGACGCGCCGCGGCGTGTGCAGCGCCACGCCCAGGCCCATGCCCGCGGCGCAGCCCATGGACCCGACCTGGTAGAGATGCTGCTCGCGGTCCGCGAGGGTGAACAGCTCGCGCCCGCACTTGCCGGTGGTGGCGACCACCGCGGCGTCGCCCGGGATGACGGCCAGCAGGCGTTCCAGCACGGCCGCGCGGGCTGGACGGCCGCCCCCCTCGCGCGCGTCCTCGAAGCGGCCGGGCGGGTGCGGCGCGCGGCCCGGCTCGTCCAGCGCCGTGGGCGCCACGCTGCCCTCGTGCATCACCAGCGCGAAGGGCGTGCCCTCGTGCATGGCGGCAAAGGCGGCGTCCAGCGCCGGGCCGATCTCCGCCTCCGTGCGGGGGAACACGCCCTGCGGCACGGCCATGGTCCGCAGCAAGTCCTGGGTGATGCGCCCCATCAGCGCGTGCTGCGGCTCGTCCTTGCGGCCCGGCTCGCCGCGCCAGGTACAGATCAGCAGGGTGGGGATCCGGAACGGGTGGTTCAGCGAGGTCAGCGGGTTGACCGCGTTGCCCAGGCCCGAGTTCTGGCACATCACGGCCGTGTCCTGCCCCGCGAGCCAGGCGCCGGCGGCAATCGCCACCGCCTCCCCCTCGCTGGCGGCGCCGACATAGGACAGGGACCGGCTGCTGGCGACGCCGTTGATCAGCGGCGTGAGGTAGGAGCAGGGCACGCCGGTGTAGAACCGCAGGCCGCGGGCCGCCGCTTCGTCGAGAAAGGCGGCGCCCTCGATCACGGGAAGTTCCTCGCCTCGGCCAGATCCAGCATCGTGTCCACGTCCAGCCAATGGCCGAGCACGTACAGCACCGAGACCGGCGTGCGGGCAAGGAGGCGGTTGAGCAGCGCCGGGATGTCGGCTTCCCGCAGGGAGCCGTCCGCCTCCATCGCCGCGAGTTCCTCGCGGATCAGCGCGCTGCCCCAGGCGGTCGCGCGCAGCAGGCCGATCCACTCGCCACCCACGCCGGGCGGCGCCGCCGTTTCCAGCAGGCGCACGGACGGCTCGTCGAGGTCGAGGGCGGAATAGGCCCGATCCGTGCGCACCAGGTCGCGCGGGTTGGGCGGGCGCGCCGCGGCCCGCGGGTCCACGGCGATCACGATGTCGCCCTCGGCCGCCATCAGCGCATCCAGGATGTGGCGGCGGAACAGCACGTCGCCGTAAACCACCACGCTTTCGCCCAGCAGCCGGTCCGCGGCCCGCGCCAAGGACTGCGCTTCGCCGGTCGTGGCGTAGTCGTCGTTGTCCACGATGCGGATGCCGGGCAAGCGCACCGCGTCCTTGCCATAGCCGCACACCACGGTCGTGTCCCGCACCCCGGCGCCGGCCAGCGTTTCCACCAGGTGCTGCAGCAGCGGCCGGCCGCGCACATCGACCATGCACTTCGGCCGGTCCGCCGTCAGCGCGTCTAACCCGTCGCCGCGCGACGCGGCCAGGATGACGGCGCGCGCCGGGACGACGGACGGCAGGTAGCGGCGGTTCGCTTCCTCCAGCTCCTCGTTGCCGGTCAGGTGGAAGATGTCGGCCACCGTGGCGACCCGGCCCTCCACCTGGTGCAGGTTCTGGTCCGCCGCGATCTGCCGCGCCGTGTCGCGCATGGCCGTGAGCGAGGCCCGGAGCAGGTGGTTGGCCCAGATCACGGTGGAGATGCCGGCCTGCTGGAATGCGTCCGTGGGGGTCGCGTAGTACATGGTGGGCACGATCACCACGGGGCAGCGGTCCCCCCACAGGCGCGCGAACTCCAGGATCTCGGTCGCCGTCGATTTCTTGCTGTGGATCAGCACCGCGTCTGCCCCGGCCGCATGGTACGCCTCCGCCCGGCGCAGCGCCTCCTCCATGCTGTGGCCCGAGATCAGCGCCTCGATGCGCGCCACCAGGCAGAACGCATCCGACGTTTGCGCGTCCTTGCCGGCGCGGATGCGTCCGCAGAACTCGGCGATGTCGGCCAGCGGCTGTGCTTCGCCCAGGAACGAGTTGGTCTTGGGGAACAGCTTGTCCTCGATGCACACCCCGGCGATGCCGCGCTCGCCCAGCTTGCGCACTAGGCGGCGGACGTTGTTGAAGTTGCCGTAGCCGGTGTCGCCATCGACCAGGATCGGGATGCTGGCCGCGTCCGCCATGTATTCCAGCATGTCCAGCACCTGCGTCCAGGACGCCTCGTTGCTGTCGCGCAAGCCCAGCATGGCCGACATGGACAGGCCCGACGCCCAGATGCCGGCGAACCCGGCTTCTTCCACCACCTTGGCCGACAGGCCGCTGTGCGCCTCCATGAGGAACGAAAGCGAGGGGTCGTGCAGCAGGTCGCGCAACGCTTCGGCACGGGCCGTGGCCGGTGGCGGAGCCGGCCGGGGATCGCGAAGCGGCGTGTCGGGCAGTTGGAACTCTCCTGTGGGACGCGGGCGAGCCGTCGCCGCCGCGATGCCGGCCCGACGCCATCACCCGTTGCCGGGGATTGCGTCAGCCAGGTTACGCCGCGGAGCGTCGGTCCTTAGAGCGCGGACATCCCTGGCGTGCAACCCCTGCCACTTGGCCCGGCGCCCAGCGTTGGCAAGCAGTGGCGGCAAGGCTACAGTTCCGCGATGACCGCCAGCGCAACCCGGGCCATCCTTCTCGCCGCAGGCGTCGGCAGGCGCCTTCACGGCACGGCCGGGGCCACGCCGAAGGCGCTGCTGCCGTTTGCCGGGCGCACGCTGCTGGCCCGCCATGTCGGGGCGCTGAACCGGTGCGGCGTGTCCGACATCACCGTGGTGGCCGGGTTCGAGGCCGGCCAGATGCGGGCCGCGGCCGACGCGCTGCCCGGGGTGCGGCTGGTCTTCAACCCCGACTTCCGCGACGGCAGCGTCGTTTCGCTGTGGGCGGCGCGCGCCTCCTTGCTGTCGGAGGCGCCGGTGATCCTGATGGACGCCGACGTGCTGTACGACGACCGGCTGCTGCGGCGCCTCCTGGACAGCCCGCACCCGAACGCGGTGCTGCTGGACCGCGACATCGAGCCGGGGGACGAGCCGGTGAAGCTGTGCATCCAGGGCGGAACTATCGTCGATTTCCACAAGAAGCCCACCGCCGCGCACGAATGGCACGGCGAAAGCGTCGGCTTCTTCCGCTTCACGCCCGACACGGCGGCCGAGCTGGCACGCCGCGCCGCGGACTACGCCGCCGGCGGCCAGCGCCACATGGAATACGAGGAGCCGATACGCGACATGATCCAGTCCGCCCCTTCCCGCTTCGGGTTCGAGGACATCACCGGCCTGCCCTGGACGGAGATCGACTTCCCGGCCGATGTCGCCAAGGCGCAGGCGCTGCTGCCCCGGCTGGTGGCGTGATGCTCGACCACGTGCGCGCCGCCGGGCCGACGGCTTCGGCGCTGGCCGCCATGGACCGCGACGGCTATCTCCTTGCCCGCGGCTTCTTCGACGCGGACGAGACCCGAGACATGCTGCGCTGGACGGAGGAGATCTCCACAGCACCCGAGGTGCCGGGCCGGCACATGGTCTATTACGAGGACAGCCTGACGGAGCCGGGCCGCCGCGTGGTGCAGCGCATCGAGAACTTCTGCCCCTTCCATCCGCAGTTCGACGCGCTGGTGCGGCACGGCCGCCTGCTGGACTGGACGGCCGCGCTGATGCGCGCGCCCGTCGTGCTGTTCAAGGAGAAGATCAACTTCAAGATGCCGGGCGCGCCGGGCTTCAAGGCGCACCAGGACCAGCAGGCGGGCTGGACCCGCTATGCGCCGATCTTCGTGACCGCGCTGGTGACGATCGACCCGGCGACCATAGAGAATGGCTGCCTGGAGATGGTGCCGGGGCGCCACCGCGAAGGGCTGATCGGCGAGGAATGGAACCCGCTGAGCGAGGACGGCCTCGGCCTGCATCCCGTGCCGACGCTGCCCGGCGACGTCATCTTCTTCGACAGCTTCGCGCCGCATGCCAGCAAGGCGAACCTCACCGGCTCGCCCCGGCGCATCCTTTACCTGACCTACAACGCGGCCGGGCATGGCGACCACCGGGTGCAGTATTTCTCGGATAAGAGGGCCTCGTTCCCGCCCGATGTCGAGCGCAGCGGGACCGGCACCTACACATTCAGGGTTTGAACGCAGCCCCAGGCCGCAGGGACGGCGCCGTCTTCACCGCGGCGGCCGTTCATGCCACGGTTTAGCGGGGGGGGAGCAGCGCCATGTCGTCCGGGCTGTTGGCAGCCGTCGTTTTCCTGGTCTCGACCGGCTTGTACCTGGTCTTCGCCGGGCAGGTCAGCGGCACCGAGGTCGCGGCCGGCGTGCCGGCGGCCGGCCTGGTCGCGGCGTATGCGGGGCTGCGGCACCGGGGAGAGTCGCGGCCGATGCGGCTGCGGGGGCCGTGGCTCCGTTTGGTGCTGTCGCCCCTGGCCGCGGTTGCGGGCGATGCGGCCCGGGTCGGCGTCCACCTGCTGCGCGCCGTCTTCGTCCCGGGGTCGCGCGTGGCCGGCACGATCAGCCGGCAGCCGTTCCGTTCAGGAAGCGCGGAACCCGCCGATGCCGGGCGGCGCGCGCTCGTCACCCTGGCGAGTTCCCTCGCCCCGAACGGCTTCGTGCTGGACGTGGCGCCGTCCGTGCTGCTTCCGGACGAGCACGCGCTGCTGATGCACCGCCTGGCGCCGGCCCGGCCCGATCCGGACCGGGAGTGGCCGGTTTGACCGGCTGGACGGTCGCTTTCGTGCTGCTGCTACCGGCCTTTGCCGTCCCGGTCGCGGCGGCGCTGCGGGGCGGAACGGCGGACCGGCTCGCCGCGGTGCCGCTGGCCGGCGGCGTGGCGACGGTCCTGCTGGCGCTGGCGACGTTCGCCTTCGACCAAAGCTCCTTCATCGACATCGCGCTGTGCCTTGCGCTGCTGACGCTGCCGGGTACTCTTGTCCTGGCACTCTTCCTGGAGCGGTGGTTGTGACGGTGGTGATCGACGGGCTGCTCGGGCTGCTGGTGGCGGTGACGTGGCTGGGCTGCCTCGGCTTTGCCCGGCTGCGCAGCCCGCTGGACCGGCTGCACTGCGCCGGGTTCGTCAACGCGGCGGGAGGGGTCTTGCTGGCCGCCGTCGCCTTTGCGGCGGACGGGCCGTCGGACCGGGCGTTCAAGGTGCTGCTGATCCTCGCCGTGAGCCTGGTCGCAGGCTCGGCGCTGTCCCACGCGGTCGGCCGCGCCCTGCTGTATCGCGGGCGCTTCGGCGAGCTGGGCGCGCGCGAGCCGTGAGCGTGCTGCTCGCCGTGCTGTTCCTGCTCACGGCGGCCTCCGGCACCGGGGTCGCGTTGTCGCGCAGGCCTAGGCAGCAGGTGCTGGCGATGGCGGTGAACGGGATGGTGCTGGCGCTGCTGTTCATGGCGCTGCAAGCGCCGGACGTGGCGTTCGCCGAGGTGGCGGTCGGCACGGTCGCGCTGCCGCTGCTGTTCCTCGTGGTTCTCGCTTCCATCAAGATGGACCGCAGCCCGCCCGGGGGCGACTCGTGACCGGGCCGGCGCCGCGCGGCATGCGCCCGCGCACCCGGCTCATCCTGTTCGCCCTGGCCGGCCTGTGCGTCCTGCCCGGGGTCGCGCACGTGGCGCTGCGCATGCCGCAGTTCGGCGCCCACCCGATCCCGTATGGCGACGCGATCAACGCCGCCGCGCCGGGCGAGCGGCACCTGACGAACATGGTCAGCGCCGTCAACTTCGACTACCGCGGCTTCGACACGCTGGGCGAGGAGTTCATGCTGCTGTGCGCGGTGACGGGGGTGAGCGTGCTGCTGCGGGGGCAGCGGGGCGAGCGGCGCAGCGCGGAGCCGGGCGTCACCCCCGGGCGCCCCGTCCCGCCGCGGAGCGACGCGGCCGTGCTGATCAGCCGCCTCGGCGGGCCGCTGATCCTGCTGTTCGGCCTTTATGTGGCTTTGCACGCCATGACCACGCCCGGGGGCGGATTCCAGGGCGGCGTAATCATCGCGTCCGGCGCTTTGCTGCTGTTCCTGGGCGACGGCTACGACGGCTGGCGCCGCATGGTCCGCTCGGAAGCCTTGGATGCGTGCGAGGGCGCCGGGGCGGCGCTGTATGCCGCGTGCGGCTTCGCCTCCATGCTGCTGGGCTTGCCGTTCCTGCAGAACTTCCTGCCGCTCGGCACCCTGGGCGACCTGTTCTCCGGCGGGCTGATGCTGATCGAGAACGCGGGCGTGACCCTGGCGGTCGGCGGCGGCTTCGCCGTGGTGCTCGTGGAGTTCCTGGAGGAAACGCGGATCATCCCGGAAGCGGACAAGGCGTGAGCTTGCCGTCCCTGCTGCCTTGGGCCGTCGCGGCGTGGCTGCTCGGCGTCGGGCTGTATGCCATGGTGACGAGCCGCAACTTCGTGCACCTGATCGGCTGCCTGTCGGTGGTGCAGTCCTCCACCTACGTGCTGCTGCTGTCGGTCGGGTTCCGCACCGGCAGGATCGCGCCGATCTTCTACACCCGCCCGCCCGGCACGCCCGCCGTCGATCCGGTGGTGCAGGCGCTGGTGCTGACGGATGTGGTCATCGGCGCGACCGTGACCGCGCTGCTGCTGGCCCTGATCCTGCAGCTGCACAAGCGGCGCGGCACCGTGAACCCCGAGGCGCTGCGGCCGATGCGGCCCTGACCGCGTTGCGGGCAATGCAACCTTGAGCGCGCTGCCGCCGGTCCCCGTCGCCGGGCCGCTCCTCATTGCCGGCCTGCTCCTGGCGTTCGGCAGGGCGCTGCCGCGCAAGGCGCCGGACATCGTCGCCATCCTGACGGCGCTCGCGGCCATGGCGGCGTGCGCGGCCATGACGGCGCAGGCGGCCGGTGGCCCGTTGACCTATTGGTTCGGCGGCTGGACGCCGCGCGACGGCCAGGTCATCGGCATCGCCTTCGCGGTGGACGAGGCCGGCGGCGGCTTCGCGACCGTGATCGGCGGCCTGTTCGCCGCCACGCTGGTGTTCGCCTGGGGCTACTTCGACGAGGTTCACGCGCATTTCCATGTGCTGATGCTGGTGTTCATGGCGGGCATGATCGGCTTCTGCCTGACGCACGACGTGTTCAACATGTTCGTCTGGTTCGAGGTGATGAGCGTCGCCGCCTTCGCCCTGACCGGCTACGAGCTGCAGGCCGACCCCCTGGAAGGCGCGCTGAACTTCACCGTGGTCAACTCGGTCGGCAGCTACCTGCTGCTGGGCGGGATCGGCCTGCTGTACGCAATGGGGGGCGCGTTGGACATGGGGGCGCTCGGGGCGGCGGTGGCGCGGGCGCCGGCGGACCCGGTGGTCGGCGCGGCCTTCGTGCTGATGGCCTCCGGCCTGCTGATCAAGGCGGCGCAGGTCCCGTTCCACTTCTGGCTGCCGGACGCGCATTCGGTGGCGCCCAGCCCGGTTTCGGTGATGTTCTCCGGCGCCATGGTGGCGCTCGGCATCTTCGGCCTCGCGCGCCTCGGTTTCACCGTGTTCGCCGCCTCGACCGTGGTGATGCACGTCTTCCACACGCTGCTGCCCGGCATGGGCGTGGCGAGCGCCGTGGTCGGGGCGGCGATGGCGCTGCTGCAGCGGCACCTGAAGCGGCTGCTCGCCTTTTCGACGGTGGCGCACACGGGGGTGCTGCTGATCGGCCTGGCGCTGCTCAGCCACGATGGCACATCCGGCATGCTGCTCTACATGGCTGGGCATGGGCTGGTGAAGGGGGCGCTGTTCATGGTGGCCGGCATCCTGCTGGCCGTGTGCGGCGGCATCGACGAGATCGCGCTGCGCGGGCAGGGCGCCCGGGTGTGGCCGGCGGGGGTCGCCATGGCGGCCGGGGGATTGCTGCTGGCCGGGCTGCCGGCCGGGCTGATGGACGGCGGCTTCCGCGGGATCGCCGCCGCCGCCGCCGCCGCGGGCCAAGGCTGGCTGTGGCTGCCGCTGGTGGCGTGCACCGCCGGCACCGGGGCGGCGGTGCTGCGCGCGGCGGGGCGCATCTTCCTGGGCTGGGGTCCGGCGCCCAGCGAGGAGGACTGCTCGCCGACCGACGAGGAGCGTGAGAGAAACGACCGGCCGCTCTGGCTCATGCTGCTGCCGGCGCTGGTGCTGCTTGCCGGGGCCTGCGTCGGGGCGGGGGGCGCCGGGCGCATCGCGTCATCGGCTGCGACCGCCCTCATGCCGCCCGGCGCGGCGTCCGGGCCGGCGTCTGCGCAGCCGGCGCCCGTCGCCGTCCTCGCGTGGCTGTCAGTTGCCTTGGCGCTGCTGCTGGCGGCCTTCCAGCTTTCGCGGCACCACCTGCCGGGGCTGCTTGCCAGAAGCGCGCAGCGCGTGCTCGACCCGCTGAGTGCCGCCTTGGACTTCCTGCATAGCGGCGCGGTCGGCGACTACCTCGCTTGGGTCGTCGTGGGCTTGGCGCTGTTCACCGCCGCGTTCGGGCTGGGCTGAGCCGCTGCGAGCCGTGCCGGAGCGGCAAGGCAGCGTGGCGCCGCCCGCCCCGGCATGCGCGTCAGCCGTTGCGGAACGTGTAGCTGTAGCCGTTCAGCGCCGGGGCGCCGCCAAGGTGCGCGTAGAGCACCTTCGATCCTTTCGGGAAACAGCCCCTCTGCACAAGGTCGATCATCCCCTGCATGGACTTGCCCTCGTAAACTGGGTCGGTGATCATGCCTTCCAGCCGGGCGGCCAGGCGGATGGCGTCCACCGTTTCTTTCGAGGGCACGCCATAAACCGGGTAGGCGTACTCCTCCAGCAGGATGATGTCGCCTTCCGCGATGTCCCGGCCGCCGATGAGGTCCGAGGTCTTCCGCGCGATGTCGAGCACCTGGGCCTTGGTCTGGGCCGGCGTGCACGATGCGTCGATGCCGATGACGTTGCGCGCCCGCCCGTCGGCGGCGAACCCCACGGCCATGCCCGCATGCGTCGAGCCGGTGACGGTGCACACGACGATGTAGTCGAATCGGAGGCCCAGCTCGGCTTCCTGGCTCCGCACCTCCTCGGCGAAGCCGACATAGCCCAGCCCGCCGAACTTGTGCACGGAGGCGCCGGCCGGGATGGCATAGGGCTTGCCGCCGCGGGCCTTCACGTCCTCGATGGCGCGAGTCCAGCTTTCGCGGATGCCGATGTCGAAGCCCTCGTCCACCAGCTGCGTTTCGGCGCCCATGATGCGGGACAGCAGGATGTTGCCGACGCGGTCATACACGGCGTCCTCGTGCGGCACCCAGCTTTCCTGGATCAGGCGGCACTTCATGCCGATCTTGGCCGCAACGGCCGCCACCATGCGCGTGTGGTTGGATTGCACCCCGCCGATGGAGACCAGGGTGTCGGCGCCGCTCGCGATGGCGTCGGGCACGATGTACTCGAGCTTGCGCAGCTTGTTGCCGCCGAAGGCGAGGCCTGAGTTGCAGTCCTCGCGCTTGGCATAGAGTTCGACGCCGCCGCCCAGATGCTCCGTCAAGCGGGACAGCTTCTCGATGGGCGTCGGCCCGAAGGTCAGCTTGTAGCGTTCAAACTTCGACAGCACTTGGGGGGTGCCTCCTTCGGCTTGCGAAAGCCGCATGCTACCAACTCAACCGTGGCATGCGTTCTCAAATCGCGGGATGGCCGCACCATCGGCGCATCCAGGCAGCGGTGCGGCGACAGGGTCCGTCCACCAGACCCGTGTGTTCCGCGGCCTCATGAGGCAGGCCATGCACCACGGTTGCGCAGGGCGGCGCAGACAGCAAAACCTTTGCGCCGCGCCGACGCGCAGTGCCAGAACAGGGTGGCGGGCGCAATCATGCGCAGCAACGGCCGCTGCCGCCGGCAACGGCCTGCATAGGAGCGATTGCGATGCGGTTGAAGGACAAGGCGGCCCTGGTCACCGGCGCGCAGCAGGGCATCGGCGCCGCGGTCGCGACCGCGCTGGCGCGCGAGGGCGCGGACGTCGCCATCAACTGGTTCGACGACGAGGCGACGGCGAACGCGGTGGCGGACAGCGTGCGCGCGCTCGGCCGCCAGGCGGCGCTGGTGCGCGGCGACCTCGGCACGGTGGCCGGCGCGCAGGGCGTCGTCGAAGCGGCGTGGGATGCGCTGGGCCGCCTGCACGTGCTGGTCAACAACGCCGGGATCTACCCCCGCGCGCCGTTCCTTGAGCTGACGGAAGCGACCTGGGACGCGACGCACGCGGTCAATCTCAAGGGCACCGCGTTCTGCGCCCAGGCCGCGGCGCGCAAGATGGTCGCCGCGCAAACGAAAGGCGCCATCATCAACATCGCCTCCGTCGCCGCGCACGGCGCCGTGCGCGGCGTGCACTACTCGGCCAGCAAGGGCGGGGTAGTCTCGCTCACCCGCGCGATGGCGCTGGAGCTGGCCGCGCACGGCATCCGGGTCAACGCCATCGCCCCCGGCCTGGTGGACACGGCGCAGCCGCGCTTCGGCATGACGGAGGCCGAGATCGCCGCCGCGGGCGCGGCGTCCCCGGCAGGGCGGGTGGGCCTGCCGGCCGAGATCGCAACCGTCGCCGTGTTCCTCGCCTCCGACATGTCGAGCTACATGAACGGCGAGGTCATGCAGGTGAACGGGGGCAGCTTTCTGGGCTGAGCGGACGTGGCATGAGCGCGGATGTCCGGCATGTTCGCCGCGGTTGCCATGCACGCGATGGGCAGGCCGTCTCCACCCGGCCGCTGGGCAGAGGCCGCGGCCGGTTCAGGCCGCCGTCTTGAGGTCCTTCGCGACCACATCCCCGTCCAGCACCACAGGCTCGCCGTCCAGGAACAAGCTGCAGTTCCGCATCGGGATGTCGAGGTGGCACGCCGTGTTGTTCGGCCCACCGAGTTCGTTGTTGGGTCCCGTCGAAAACATGACGTTGCCGTGGAAGGAGCGAAGCTCCATCCCCATGCCGCCGGGAAACTGCGTCAGCCCATGCCATTGGGCGCGGTGGTCGAGGCCCCAGCCGACATGCGACATGCCAAAGCCGCGCGGGTCCTTGAACTCCGCCATATAGGACTTGACGAGCTCGGCATCCAATCCGCCCCGGATGTCCTGGATGAAGCCCTTCTCGATCGTGTAAACAACAGGCTCGCGAACGTAGGTGTTGAACGGGAGGAGCACGTCGCCCGGCGCGAGCACGATTTGCCCGTCAACCCCGTCATCGGCGCCCCCGGTGAACACAAAGGCAGCGGGCCAATGGTCCCAACGCCCCGGCGTGTCGGTGTACCCGTATTCGGCGACCGTCGGGTAAACGCCAATCTTGTAGGTCACGTCGGTGCCGTGCTTGCTGGTGATGCGCATCGTCTTGGCCTGGCGCAGGATTTCGGCGGCGCTTTCCACGCGCCCGCGCAACGCCTTGGTCGGCATCAGGCGGGCAAGCAGCGGCGCCGGCTCCACGGCGGTCAGCACGCGCGCGCCGGCAGCTTGGATCGCCATCTGCTCGTCGCTGAACAACAGGAAGATCAGGTCGACAACCATGTCGGCGCGCTTCAGCGCCTCGACAGCGTCCGGATTGCTGGACAAGCCGGTTTCCCCGACGGCCCAGCCTCCGCTGGCCGGGAAAGGCGCCGGAAGCCGCATATGGTACATCCGCGCGCCGAGACGCTGGCCCGCGGCCAGGAACGCGTCAGCGTAATCAAGGCGGTCGCTGCCCTGTGAAAGGACGACGACCTTCTCGCCTTCATGGACGCCGGACAGCGTGAGCTGCTGAAGGCACATCTCGTCGAGCACATTCCTGTCCATCGCGGCCTGCTCCTTTTCGTTGTCCGCTGATCCCGGCGTTCGTCGGACCGCTTCATCGGTGGATCCCGGCGTCGAGCATGGGAAGGCCGCTGGCCTGCGCCTGTCATCCTCTTTGGCCGGCCAGCGGGGCCTCACGCAGGACCGTGAGCATCTTGCGCGCGACCTCGCCCATGTGCCGCCGCATCGCCATGGCGGCGCCGTCCGCGTCGCCAGCCAGGATGCAGTGCATCAACGGGCCGTGGCTGTGCGGCGAGCCCGGCCAAAACGCGCCCTCGTTGACCTGCCGCCGCGCCCGGCAGACGTGCCACATCATCGTCTCGTGCAGCTGCGCCAGCGTCGCATTGGCGGAACTCAGCACGATGTCACTGCGGAGACACGGCAGGATTTGCTCTCGGATCGGCTCGGGAAGCGGCCGTTTATCGCGCAGGATCATGCTTGACGGGGTCCACATCGGCTTCAGCCTGTCGAGGGCAACGTATACGAAGCACGGGCACGCATCAAACGGCCTGCCGCGATCCGATATTGGCACTTGCCACTTCGCTCGGGGCATCATGGAATCTTGGTGCGTGACCCAAGCTGGTGCATTCTCCCTCGACGGTTCGTATACGATCCCAACGGCGAGGAGGACGGCGATGGCGCGGGCATTGCGCGTGGGGATCATCGGCGGCGGCATCGGCGGCCTGGCGCTGGCGGCGGCGCTGCGCCAACGCGGCATGGAGGCGGCCGTGTTCGAACGGGCCGCGGGGTTCGGCGAGGTGGGCGCCGGCATCCAGGTGACGCCCAACGCGGTCAAGGTGCTGCGCGCCCTGGGCTTGCTCCCGGCGCTCCAGGCCGTGAGCTTCACCCCGCGCGCCCTGGTTGGCCGCAATTGGCGCAGCGGCCGTGAGATGTTCCGCACGCCGCTCGCCGGCGAGTGTGAACGGCTCTACGACGCCCCTTTCCTGCACGCGCACCGGGCCGACCTGCATCGCATCCTGGCGGCGGAGCTGCCAAGCGGCGCGGCCCGGTTCGGCATGGCTTGCACCGGCGTCCGGCAGGGCGCGGGGTCGGCCGCCGCGTGCTTCGCGGACGGGACGGAGCACGAAGCCGACCTGATCGTGGGCGCCGACGGCATCCACTCCGCCATCCGCCGCGCCTTGTTCGGCGAGCAGGCGCCTCGCTTCACCGGCAATATGTGCTGGCGCGCCGTGATCCCGTTCGAGCGCCCGCCGCTGGAGTTCGTCTCGCCCGACAGCTCGTTCTGGATGGGTCCGCACGGCCACGTCGTCACCTACTACGTGCAGGGCGGGCGGGCCGTGAACATCGTCGCCGTGGCTGAGACCGCGGAGTGGGTCGCCGAGTCCTGGAACACGCCCAGCTCGCGCGAGGAGCTGCTGGCCGGCTACCAGGGCTGGAACGACAAGCTTGTCCGCCTCTTTTCCCGGGCCAGCACCGTGTTCAAGTGGGGCTTGTTCGACCGCGACCCGATGCCGGCCTGGTCGGTGGGCCGAGTGACGCTGCTGGGAGACGCGGCACATCCGATGCTGCCCTTCCTGTCGCAGGGCGCCGCCATGGCGATCGAGGACGGCTACGTGCTCGCCGCCGCGCTGGGCGCCCACGCCGACGCCCCGGAAGCGGGCCTGGCGCTGTATGACGCGCTGCGCCGGCCCCGTGCGACCCGCGTGCAGCTGGAATCGCGCGAGCGGGGGCGGACCTACCATCTCGCCTCCCCGCTGGCCCTGCTCAAGCGAGACGTCGCTTATCGGCTGCGCAGCCTGGTGAACCCGCACAAATCCGGCATCCAGGCCAACTGGGTCTACGACTACGATGCGCCTTCGGCCGTGCCGTCCCTGCTCGCCCGGGCGGCGTGAGTCCCCCGCCAGGAGTCCGTTCGATGCTCGATACGCTCGCCACCCCGGCCACCCCGCTCTGCAAGGACCCGGCGATGCTGAACGACTGGCACGTGGTCGCCTACTCGACCGACCTCGTGCCGGGCCAGGTTTATGCCACCCGCCTGCTGGAGCGCGACCTGGTGGGCTGGCGGGATGCCGCCGGGCAGGCGCATGTGTGGGACGACCTCTGCATCCACCGCGGGGCGCGCCTGTCGAAAGGCTGGGTCACGGACGACACGCTGGTCTGCCCTTATCACGGCTGGCGCTACAACGGGGCGGCGCAATGCGTCCTGATCCCCGTCGCTCCCGGGCAGCCGATCCCGCCCAAGGCGCGCGCCTTCCCCGTGCGCACGAAGGAGCAGGACGGCTTCGTTTGGGCCACGCTCGGCGATCCCGCGCACGAGCCGCCGGCCTTCCCCGAGCGGGACGCGCCGGGCTTCCGCGCCTTTTTCGCCGGGCCATACCCGTACCGCGCCAACGGCTTCCGCTCTGTCGAGAACTTCCTGGACGCGACGCATTTCCCGTTCGTGCATGCCGGCATGAACGGGGTGGCCAGCGACCCCGACGTCATCCCCGACTACGAGGTGCGCCGCACCGAGACCGGGGTGCATTCCAGCGAGATCAGCGTGTTCCAGCCTCATGGCGATTTCCGTGGCGTGCCGGTGCAGGCAGGATACTCCTATTCCGCCTTCCGCCCCCTGGTCGCGTATTTCTCCAAGCGGGTCACCATCAAGGACCCTGCCCAGGCTGCGTTGGGCACGCCGCACGACCGCTTCACCACCTTCTTCACGTCGCAGCCGGTTGACGAGGTGAACTGCATCAACCGCGTGCTGTTCGCCATCAACTTCGCACCCGGGATGACGATTGAGCAGATGCTGCCACGCCAGGACATCGTGTATGGCCAGGATCGCGAGATCGTGGAAACTCAGCGGCCCGAGCGCATCCCGGTCGATCTGCGCGAAGAGATGCACCACCGCTCCGACCGCATGGGCGTTGCCTATCGCCGGTTCCTGGCTGAACTGGGGATCACTTACGGCACGGCCTGACCCCCTGGCTGCTTGTGGCGAGCGGCTTCAGCCAGGCTAGGGCCTCGACGAGGCGGACGCTTCCGGGGGACTGGCGGCATCCATGGAAGCAGCCTGATCGGGGTCGCGGCCGCTCATGCCGTCTTGAGCAGCCAGGAGTCAGGCTTTCAGGAACTTGGCATCGAACTCTGCAACAAATCCAAACACAATTCCCGCTACACGACCCAGAGTAAATCCTGAACGCGACCATGCGCCTCGCTAATTATTGCTTGACAGTAACGTGCTGCACCGGCCCAATTGCGGAGCAAGGACCTGGCGATTTGGCGCAACGGGCAAGCGGTCCGCCCTGGCGCCAGGCCGCAGGCCGGCCAACGGTGACGCGGCGCCCGAGAATGGGCCGGCACCACTTCGGGAGGATGGCCATGATCTCCAAGCGCAGCCTGCTGCTTCTTTCAACCGCGGCGTGGACGGCCAGGACAACTGGAATGGTCGCGCAAGGGGGCACCGCAAGCGCCGCCGGCTCTGCCGGGGAGGCGCTCTACTCCGAGCGTTACCGCCCTCAATACCATTTCAGCCCGCCCCAGAACTTTATGAACGACCCGAACGGCCTGGTTTATTTTCGGGACAAGTACCACCTTTACTACCAATACAACCCGTCTGGCCTGGAAGCAGGGAACCAGAGCTGGGGGCACGCCGTCAGCAGCGACCTCGTTTATTGGGAAAACCTGCCGGTTGCGATCCCCAGCACGGCGTCAGGCTACACCTTCTCCGGCTCGGCCGTCGTGGACCGGCTGAACGCCAGCGGCTTCTTTCCGGACTCCGCAGACGGCGGGATCGTCGCCATCTACACGCAGGCGGCTTACGACCAGGGACGATGCGTCTTCCAGCGGCAGAACATCGCCTACAGCCTCGACGCCGGGCTGACCTTCACCGACTACCCCGGCAACCCCGTCGTGGACCGCGGCGAGACCGAGTTCCGTGACCCCCAGGTGCTCTGGCCCCCGCCCACCGAAAGCTGGATCATGGCCGTCGCGCTGAGCCGGCAATGGCAGGTGCTGTTCTACGCGA
>CAXSEX010000032.1:0-6347 GCA_964236415.1 uncultured Acetobacteraceae bacterium
CGTGGGCGAAGCGCGGCATGTGGTCGGGCCGCAGGCCGACCAGCTCCAGCAAGGCGGCCACCTGGTCGTCCAGGTCGCGCCGGCTGCGGGCCAGGCGGTGGATGACCAAGGCCTCGCCGATGATGCCGCGCACAGTGTGGCGCGGGTTGAGCGAGGCGAAGGGGTCCTGGAAGATGATCTGCATCTCGCGGCGCAGCGCGCGCAGCTTCTGCCCTTCCAGCGCGGTGATGTCGGCGCCGGCGAAGCGGATCGTGCCCGCGGTGCTGCCGACCAGGCGCATGACGCAGCGCCCGGTGGTGGACTTGCCGCAGCCGGACTCGCCGACCAGGCCCAGCGTCTCGCCGGGCAGGATGTCGAAGCTCACGCCATCCACCGCGTGCACGCGGTCAAGCGTGCGGTTCAGCAGGCCGCCCTTGACCGGGTAGTGCTTCTTCAGCCCACGGACCGACAGCAGGGGTTCTGCCCGATGTGCCGCCATGCTGGGCGCCGTCATGTCAGGCACGGATGCACGCGGCCCTGTGCCCGGCGGCCACCGTCCGCAGCGCCGGCTCGGCCGCGCGGCAGGCGTCGATGGCGAACCCGCAGCGCGAGGAGAACCGGCAGCCCGGCGGCAGGTCGAGCAGGCTCGGCACCGTGCCGGGGATCTGCGCGAGCCGGGTGCGGCCCGCCGCGTGCGCATCGACGCGCGGGATCGAGCGGATCAGGCCCTGGGTGTAGGGGTGGCGCGGGTTGGCGAACAGCTCCCCCACCGGCGCCTCCTCCACCACGACGCCCGCATACATCACCGCCACGCGCTGCGCGTTCTCCGCCACGACGCCCATGGCGTGGGTGATCAGCATCACCGCCATGCCGAACCGCTCCTTCATGTCGGCCAGCAGATCGAGGATCTGCGCCTGGATCGTCACGTCGAGCGCCGTGGTCGGCTCGTCGGCGATCAGCAGCTTCGGCTTGCAGGCCAGCGCCATGGCGATCATCACGCGCTGCCGCATGCCGCCCGAGAACTGGTGCGGGTAGTCGCGCACCCGCCGCTCCGGGTTGGGGATCTGCACCAGGCGGAGCATCTCGACGGCAGCACTCATGGCCGCCTTTCGCGACAGGCTTTCATGCGCCCGCAGCGACTCCGCGATCTGCGCGCCCACGGCGTACACCGGGTTCAGCGAGGTCATCGGCTCCTGGAACACCATGCCGATCTCGCGCCCGCGCACCCTGTCCATCTCCGCGGCCGGCAGCGGGATGAGGTCCCTGCCCTGCCACAGGATCTCGCCCGCTGCGAAGCGGCCCGGCGGCATGTCGATCAGCTTCAGGATGCTGCGCGCCGTCACCGTCTTGCCCGAGCCGGACTCGCCCACCACGGCCAGCGTCTCGCCCCGGGCGATGGACAGGCTCACGCCGTCCACGGCCCGCACGGTGCCGCCGTCGGTCCCGAACCAGGTCTTCAGGCCGCGGATCGCGAGCAACGGCCCCATTGTCTCAGGCTGAGCCATCCCGTCACACGACCCGGCGCGCGTCGAGCGCGTCGCGCAGCCCGTCGCCGATGAAGTTGATCGACAGCACCGCGAGGAAGATCGCGGCGCCGGGGAACAAGGCCCAGTGCGGCGCGATGTCGAGGTGGTCCTTGGCGCTGAACAGGATGCGCCCCCAGGTCGGCACGTCCGGCGGGAAGCCCAGGCCCAGGAAGGACAGCGTCGATTCCGCGATGATGGCGTTCGCCACCTCCACGGTCCCTGCCACGATCACCGGCCCCATGGCGTTCGGCAGGATGTGCCGCACCACCAGCCGCAGGCGGGACGCGCCGAGCGCCTGGGCGGCCTCCACGAACTCCTTTTCCCGCAAGGAGAAGAACTGCGCCCGCACCAGCCGCGCGACCGGCATCCAGCGCAGCCCGCCGATGACCAGCACGATCAGCACGAACAGCCCGGTCTCCAGCCCCAGCGCCTGGCTGAGCGCCGCGCGGAACAGGTAGATCGCCAGCAGCAGCAGCGGCAGCTGCGGCAGCGACAGGAACAGGTCGGTGAGCCACATCAGCGCGGCGTCGAGCCAGCCCGTCGCCATGCCGGACACGGCACCCACCAGCAGGCCCGCGACCACCGCCACCCCCATCGCCGCCAGCCCGACCGCCAGCGAGATCCGCCCGCCGTAGATCATCCGCGCCAGCAGGTCCTGGCCGAGATCGTCGGTGCCGAACGGGTGCTCGGCGGACGGCGGCGCAAGCTGGGCGGAGAAGTCGATGTCGTCGATCGGCACCCGCCACAGCAGGGAGCCGAGGGCCAGGCTCGCCACCGCCAGGCGGTGCCTGCGGAAGCGCCGCCACGCTTCCCACGCCGGCGGCCGTGCCGGCCGGGCGGCGGGTCCAGGCCGCGCCGCCGCCGCGCCGGGCGCCGCGTCAGCGGAAAGCGATGCGGGGATCGAGCCAGCCATACAGGATGTCCGCAAGGAGGTTGAACAGAATGACAAGCCCGGCGAACACGAAGGTGACGCCCATGACCACGGGCGTGTCGTTGGTCAGGATGGAGTCGATCAGCAGCGAGCCGATGCCGGGCACGCGGAAGATCTGCTCGGTCACGATGGCGCCCCCGAACACGACCGGCATCTGCAGCGCCACCAGCGTCACCACGGGGACCAGCGCGTTGCGCACGACGTGGCGGAGCAGCACCCGGCGCTCGCCGATGCCCTTGGAGCGGGCGGTCGTCACGTAGTCGAGCTTGATCACGTCCAGCACGGCCGAGCGGACGAACCGCACCAGCGACGCGCCTTGATACAGCCCGAGCACCGCGACCGGCATGACCGACTGGCGCACCTCCTCCCGCCACCAGGCCGCGCCGGCGAGGCCGAGGTCGGACCGGTACACGAACGGCAGCCAGTTCAGGGTGATGCTGAACACCAGGATCAGCAGCAGGCCGGTGAAGAAGGTGGGCAGCGAGAAGCCGATGAACGCCACGGTGTTGGCAACCTGGTCGAACACCGAGTAGGGCCGCGACGCCGCCAGCACGCCCACCGGGATGGCGACCGCGACCGCCAGGGCCTGCGACGCGCCGATCACGGCGACCGTCACCGGCAGGCGCTGGAAGATCAAGCGGTCCACGTCGATGCGGCTGACAAAAGAGAAGCCCCAGTCGCCCCGCAGCATGGCCAGCAGCCAATGCAGGTAGCGGGACCAGACGGGATCATCGAGGCCGTACTTGGCCCGGAGCGCGGCCTGGACGGAGGCCGGCACGTTCGGGTTGCTGGCAAGCTCGGAGAACGGGTCGCCGGGCGCCAGCGCCAGCACGGTGAACAGCACGAGGCTGATGCCAAGCAGGCTGGGAATGGCGAGCAGGATGCGGCGAAGGAGGTGGGACCGGGACAAGGCGCTGGCGTCACCCTTCCTTGTAGAAGTTGGCGAGGTCCCAGATGTAGCTGTCGAAGCCGCTCATCTCCGCCTGCAACGTCTTGGCCACCGCCGCGACGCTGGGGCGGGTGACGACCGGGATCACGGCGATGTCGCGGACCACCAGGTCGTTCAGCTTGATGATGAGCGCCGCGCGCTTGACCGGATCAAGCTCCAAGGCCGCCTGCTTGAAGACGCCATCGAACTCGGCATTTTGCCAACGGCAGATGTTGCGGCCCTGCCACTTGTTGGCCTTCTGCGCAGCCTCCGTGGACAGGAAAAGCTGCATCCAGAGCTGCGGGTCCGGCAGGATTGGCCCCGTCGTGTACATCTGCAGGTCGGCGTAGAAGAGCGGGTAGGTGTCGGGGTTGGCCACGTCGGAGGAGAAGAACACGGAGGAGATGACGGACTTCAACTCGACCTCGATCCCGGCCTTCTTGAATGCCTGCTTGATGATCTGCTGGGTTTTCTGGCGCGGCCCGTTGGTGGATGTCTGGAACAGGTACTTGAGCTGCTTGCCGTCCTTGGCGCGGATGCCGTCCGGGCCGGGCTTCCACCCGGCCTTATCGAGGATGGCGACCGCCTTCTCGACGCTGAACTCGAACGCGGTGTTGGGCGACCGGAACGGCGCCGGGTTGATGACGACGTTCGGGGAGGCGGCGCCGCCGCGGCCGTAGATGTACTTGTGCACGCTGTCCCGGTCCACCAGCAGCGACAGGGCCTGCCGGACCGCGGGGTCCGACAGGCTGGGATGCGTGGTCTTGAGGCTCGACCGCTCGCCATCGACCTCGGTGTTCGGGTCGGTGGTGTTGAGCTGGATCATTTCGAGGTTGCCGCCGTCGGTGATCCGCACGGAGCCTTTGCCGGCCGCCTCAAGCCGGGCCAGCACCTCGTCCTCCACCTGGAGGTTCCACGCGAGGTCGTATTCGCCGGTCTGCAGGACGGCCCGCGCGGCCGAGGTGGCGTCGCCCCCGCCTTTCATCTCCACCGCGTCGAAGTAGGGGCGGTTGGGTTGGTGGTAGTCCGGGTTGATCACGCCGGTGACGAGGTCGCCCGGGCGGAAATCCTTGAACAGGTAGGGACCTGTGCCGACCGGCCGGAGGTTGGCCGGCGCGTCGCGCGACTTGGACCCGGCATACGCCTCGAACAGATGCTTCGGGATGATCATCCCGTTGTTGCCGACGAAGGCATCCGCCCAGAACGGCATCGGCGTGTCCGAGGAAACCCGGACGGTGAACGTGTCGATCTTCTCGGCCGTCACGGTGTTGTAGCTGCCGACCGTGACGGCGGCGGTCGCCGGGTCGCGCGCATAGGCCCAGTTGAACACCAGGTCGTCGGCGGTGAAGGGTTCGCCGTCGTGCCACTTGACCCCCTGCTTGAGCTTCCAGGTGACGGACTTGCCGTCCTCGGCCAAGCCGCCGTTGGCGAGGCTCGGGATCTCCGCCGCGAGCACGGCGCGGATTTCCGCGTTGGAGTCCCAGGCGGCAAGCGGCTCGTAGAACAGGCGGGAGCCGTCCTGGTCCTTGGTGCCCACCGCGAAATGCGGGTTGAGCAGGGTCGGCCCTTGCCACCACAGCAGCTTCAGCGTGCCGCCTCCCCCGGCCTTCGTCGGCTTGTAGGCCGGTGCGGGCTGCGCCACTGCCGCGCCACCCAGCGCCAGCAGCTGCGTCGCCATCGGCGCGGCCAGGCCAAGCCCGGCCATGCGGCTGACGAAGGCCCGGCGCGACAAGCGGCCCCGCCGCACAGAGTTGATCGCCGCTCGAAGTTCACGCTCGTCCATGGCCCCTCCGGCGAGGGCGGAGCCGTGCCCTCGAACGAGTTCAGCAATTAACCCACGGATTGCGATGCAAGGCCTGTGCCGGGCATGGTCCCGCCGTCAGGTCACGCGGGCCGCGCGCCCTGGGCTGCCGGCCCTGGGGCTGTTCAAGCCTTGGCGGGGCGCGGGAGCCGTCCGGGCCGGTCCAGCCCGAGGTGCCCGCGCAGCGTCGTGCCCTCGTAGTCGCGCCGGAACAGGCCGCGCGCCTGCAGGATCGGCACGACCTGATCGACGAATTCGGTGAGCGCGTCCGGGAAATAGGCCGGCAGGATGTTGAAGCCGTCGGCGGCGCCCTCGGTGAACCACTGCCCCAGCGTGTCCGCCACCGTTTCCGGCGTGCCGCACAGCACCCAGTGGCCCCGGGCAGCGGCGGTCAGGTCATACAGGTCGCGCAGCGTCATGCTTTCCCGCCGGGCCTTGGCCAGCATGGTGCGGGCGAAGCCGTGCGACGTGTCGGGCAGCGGCAGGTCGGGCACGGGCGCGTCCAGCGGGAAGCGCGACATGTCCTGCCCCAGCCGGGCAGACAGCATCTTGAGCGCGTTGGTGGGCGTGACGAAGCCTTGCAGCGTGTCCAGCTTGCGCTTCGCTTCCGCCTGCGTGCCGCCCAGGATCGGCATGACGCCGGGCAGGACCGACAGCGCGCCGGGATCGCGGCCGAACCCGGGCAGGCGGGCCTTGAGGCCGGCATAGGCCGCCTTCGCCTCCTGCAGGTCCTGCACGACCGCGAACACCACGTCCGCCGTCCGCGCCGCCAGCGCGAGGCCGGGGTCGGAGGCGCCGGCCTGGAGGATCACCGGGCGCCCCTGCGGGCAGCGGCCGATGTTCAGCGGCCCGCGCACCTCGAAGAACGTGCCCTTGTGGTCCAGCGGGTGGACCTTCGCCGGGTCGATGTACTGCCCGGTGTCCCGGTTGGCCACGACGGCACCGTCCTCCCAGCAGTCCTACAGGCCGCGCACGACATCGACGAACTCCTCCGCGACCTTGTAGCGTTGGCCGTGCGGCGGGTGCTGGCGGCCGAAGTTGCCGGCCGCGTCCGGGCTGGACGACGTGACCGCGTTCCACGCCGCGCGACCGGCGCTCAGGTGGTCCAGGGAGGCGAAGGCGCGGGCGACGGTGAACGGCTCGTTGTAGGTGGTGGACGCGGTGGCGCCGAGGCCGACATGC